>NZ_JFYS01000006.1:0-132366 GCF_000632045.1 Stenotrophomonas sp. RIT309 | reverse complement strand
TACTTGCGGCGTCCCCCGAACAGCCCACCCACCCGGCCCAGACCAGCGATCCCGCTTCTGAACCCACCGCAGAGGGGGCTCAGCCCGGTGGCCGGGAAACCCGGGGCATCACGCCCCGGATTCGTCCGGCTTGACCCGGAACCACGCCGCATACAGCGCCGGCAGGAACACCAGCGTCAGCACCGTGCCGACAATCAATCCACCCATGATCGAAATCGCCATCGAGCCATAGAAAGCGCTGCGCGACAGCGGGATCATCGCCAGCACCGCCGCCAGCGCAGTCAGCACGATCGGGCGGAAACGCCGCACCGTCGCATCGATGATCGAATGCCAGCGGTCATGCCCGGCATCGATGTCCTGCTGGATCTGGTCGATCAGGATCACCGAGTTGCGCATGATCATGCCCGCCAGCGCGATGGTGCCCAGCAGCGCCACGAAGCCGAACGGCGCGCGGAACAGCAACAGGAACAGCGTCGCGCCGATGATGCCCAGCGGAGCGGTCACCAGCACCATCGCCGCACGCGAGAAGCTGCGCAGCTGCAGCATCAGCAACGTGGCCACCACGATCAGGAACAGCGGCATGCCGGCCTTGATCGAGTTCTGCCCGCGAGCCGAATCCTCCACCGAGCCGCCGGTCTCCAGCAGGTAGCCGCTGGGCAGGTCGGCCCGGATGCCATCCAGGGTCGGCACGATCTGCTGCACCACGTCCAGCGGCTGCATGCCATCGCTGATGTCGGCACGCACGGTCACCGTCGGCAGACGGTTGCGGTGCCAGATGATGCCGTCCTCGAAGGCGTATTCCAGCCGCGCGACCTGCGACAGCGTCACCGCGGTACCACTGCTGGTCGGAATCGCCAGGCTGCCGAGCAGGTCCAGCTGCGCCCGCTCGTTGTCCGGGCCACGCAGCAGCATCTCGATCTGGCGGTTGCCTTCGCGATAGGTGCTCACGCTCATGCCCGACAACGAGCTGCTGAGGAACTGGCTGACCTGCGCACTGCTGACGCCCAGCGCGCGGGCGCGGTCCTGGTCGATCACCAGCCGCACCACCTTGCTCGGCTCGCTCCAGTCCAGGTTCACGTTCATCACATGCGGGTTCTCGCGCACCTTGGCCTCGACCTGGCGCGCGATCGCCTGCACCTGCGCGATGTGCTCGCCGGACACGCGCATCTGCACCGGATAACCGACCGGCGGCCCGTTCTCCAGGCGCGTCACCCGCATCTGCACATCCGGGAACTGACTGATCACGTCCTTCAGCATCCAATCGCGGGTCGATTCGCGGGCCTTGGCGTCTTCGGTGAGCACCACGAACTGGGCGAAGTTGGTGGCCGGCAGCTGCTGGTCCAGCGGCAGGTAGAAGCGCGGCGAACCCGTGCCGACGTAGGCCACGTAGTTGCTGATGCCTTCGCGGCCCTTCAGCAGCTTCTCCAGCTTGTCGGCCTGAGCCTGGGTCGCGGCCAGCGACGCACCTTCGGCCAGCTCGATGTCCACCATCAGTTCCGGCCGGGTCGAGTCGGGGAAGAACTGCTGTGGCACGAAGCGGAACAGCATCAGCGAACCGATGAACAGGGCGATGGTCGCAGCGATCACCCACCAGCGATGGCGCAGGCAGGTATCCAGGAACGCCCGGAAGCGGGTGTAGAACGGCCGCTGGTACGGATCATGATCGTGCGCATGCTCCTTCGGTGCGATCCAGCGCGCGAGTGACGGATGCCGGTCGGCCCACTGCAGGCGCTTGGCGCGCCAGCGGCCAGCCAGGCTGTCCGGCTTCGGCAGCTGCGGGTTGAACAGGTCCGGCAGCATCTTGTCGCCCAGGTACGGGATGAACAGCACTGCCGCGATCCACGACACCACCAGCGCGATGGTCACCACCTGGAACAGCGAACGGGTGTACTCACCCGTGCTGGATGCCGCCGTGGCGATGGGCAGGAAGCCAGCGGCAGTGATCAGGGTACCGGTCAACATCGGGAAGGCGGTGGATTCCCAGGCGAAACTGGCCGCGCGCAGGCGGTCGTAGCCCTGCTCCATCTTGGTGGCCATCATCTCCACCGCGATGATCGCATCGTCCACCAGCAGGCCCAGTGCCAGCACCAGTGCACCCAGCGAAATCTTGTGCAGGCCGATATCGAAGTAGTGCATGACGAAGAAGGTCATCGCCAGCACCAGCGGGATGGTCACGCCCACCACCAGGCCGGTACGCAGGCCCAGCGAGAAGAAGCTGACCAGCAGCACGATCACCACCGCTTCGGTGAGCACCTGCACGAACTCGCCCACCGACTCTTCCACCGCATGCGGCTGGTCGGACACCTTGCGCAGCTGCATGCCGGCCGGCAGGGTCTTCTGCAGGCGTTCGAACTCGGCATCCAGGGTGGCACCGAGCTTGAGGATGTCTCCGCCGTCCTTCATCGCCACCGCCAGGCCGATCGCATCCTGGCCCATGAAGCGCATCTTAGGCGAGGCCGGATCGGCAAAGCCACGCTTGACCTCGGCGATGTCGCCCAGATGCAGCGTGCGTTCGCCGGCCTGGATCGGGAATTTGCGGATGTCCTCGATCGAATCGAACTGACCGGTCACGCGCAGCTGCACGCGGTCGGTCGGGGTTTCGAAGAAGCTGGTGGCGCTGACCGCGTTCTGGTCGGCCAGCGCCTGCTGCACCTGCTGCAGCGATACGCCCAGCGTGGCCAGCTTGGTGTTGGACAGCTCGATCCACACCTTCTCGTCCTGCAGGCCGACCAGGTCGATCTTGCCGACGTCGGGCACGCGCTGCAGCTCCAGCTGGATGCGGTCGGCATAGTCGCGCATCACCGCGTAGTCGAAGCCTTCGCCGGTCAACGCGTAGATGTTGCCGAAGGTGTCGCCGAACTCATCGTTGTAGAAGGGCCCGACGATCTCCCTCGGCAGCGTCGCGCGGATATCGCCCACGCGCTTGCGCACCTGGTACCACAGGTCCGGGATCTGCTTGGAGCGCAGGCTGTCGCGCGCCATGAAGATCACCTGCGATTCGCCCGGCCGCGAGTACGAACGGATGAATTCGTACTCGCCGGTGTTCATCAATGCTTTTTCGATCGGCTCGGTCACCTGCCGCGAGACCTGCTCGGCGGTGGCGCCCGGCCACATCGTGCGTACCACCATCGCCTTGAAGGTGAAGGGCGGATCTTCAGACTGGCCCAGGTGCTTGTACGACCAGGCACCGATGACGGCAAACGCCAGCATCGCGAACAACACCAGCGCACGGTTGCCCAGCGCCCATTCGGAGAGATTGAAGCGGCGCACGGGTCAGTGCCCCTTGCCTGCGGCCGGCGCCGGCTTGGCGGCCGACGGTGCCAGCACCGGGCGGTTCTGGCGGTCGACCGGCGTCACCACCTGGCCTTCGCGCAGCAGATGGCCGCCGGCAGCGACCACCCAGTCCTTCGCGCCCACGCCGGACACGACCGGCACGGCCTGCGCGCCGTAGGCACCCACCTGCACCGGCGTTGCCTTCAATGCACCGTTGGACGGATTGACCACCCACACGCTGGCCTTGCCATCACTGCCGCGCAGCACGGCCGCCAGCGGCAGCTGCAACGCACCACTGCGCCCGGCGGTGGCAAACACCCGCGCACTCTGGCCCAGTTCCACTTCGCTCAGTGCTTCCGGCGCCAGGCTCACGCGCGTGGCATAGGTGCGCGCCTGTGCATCGGCGGCCGGGGCGATCTCGCGCAGGGTGCCCGGCAGCAGCTGGCCCGGACTGTTCCACAGTTCCACCTGCACCGACTGGCCGACCTTGTAGTCGCGGATGCTGCTTTCCGGCAGCGCGATCAGCACCTCACGGCCACCATCGGCGGCCAGGGTGAACACCGTCTGCCCCGCGCTCACGACCTGGCCGGCTTCGGCCTGGCGGCTGGCGATCACGCCATCGGCGGGTGCGCGCAGCTGCGCGTACTCGGCCTGGTTGCGGGCCACGGCGAGGTTGGCCCGGGCGGCGTTGGCCTGGCCCTGTGCAGCCTTGAATGCCGCCGTCTGCTGGTCCAGTGCCGAGCGGCTCACCAGCTGGTCTTCCGCCAGCTTGGCATAGCGCTTCTGGTCATCGCGCGCGCGCACCAGGTCTGCTTCCGCCGCCGCCAGCTGCGCCTGCGACGCCGCCGCCTGCGAGGCGTAGTCGGCCGCATCCAGCTCGGCCAGCAGCTGGCCCTTCTTCACCCGCTCGCCTGCGTCGACGAGGCGCCTGACCAGGTTGCCGCCAACCCGGAACGACAGTGGGCTTTCCTGGCGGGCACGCACCTCGCCGGGGTAGGCGGCCGCGGCCTGTCCATCCTGCGTGGTGGGATGCACCACCAGCACCGGGATGGCCGCCGCCGGCTCGGCGGCCTGCTTGCCGCACGCTGCCAACACCACGACCAGTACGCCTACGCCCAACCAACGCATGTTTTTCATGAGGTACAGGACCTGAAAAGAAATCCGGGGGGAACGCGCTGGCAACATACTGTTGCAACGCGGACATTAGTGAACCAGCCGGTATAGTATAAATATCGAACCGCTTGGTCTAGTATTAGCGGAATGAGTTCTCCCACTTCCCGAAAGCCGACGGCCAAGCCCGCTGCCAAGGCTGCCGGTCCCGGGCGCCCCAAGGATCTGGGCAAGCGCGCGGCAATACTCGAGGCAGCCAAGACACTGTTCATTGAACAGGGCTACAGCGGCGTGAGCATGGACAGCATTGCTGCCCAGGCCGGCGTCTCGAAGCTGACCGTCTACAGCCATTTCGGCGACAAAGAGACCCTGTTCTCCGAAGCTGTGCAGTCCAAGTGCATCGAGATGCTGCCCGACGCGCTGTTCGTGGCCGACGTCGAAGGCCCCCTGCGTGACCAGTTGCTGGGCATCGGCATGGCGTTCTTCGAGATGATCACCTCCGACGCGGCCCTGTCGATCCAGCGGATGATGATGGCGCCGGAGACCGACGAGCGCCTGCGTGAACTGTTCTGGCAGGCGGGCCCGCAACGCACCTGCGAGGCACTGGCCGACTTCATGCGTTCGCGTGCCGAGCGCGGCGAACTGGATATCCCCGACTGCTACATCGCCGGCCAGCAGTTCCTGACCCTGGTGAAGGGCGAAGTGCACATGCATATGATGTGCGGCATGCCACTGTCCCCCGTCGAGACCGATGCTGCGATCCATGTGGCCGCCAGCGTGGATTTCTTCCTGCGCGCCTACGCGCCGCGGGGGGCTGGGAATGCTGGATAACCAAAACTGAACGAACCGGAGGTCGCGATGACTTCCGGCACTGCGACCCCGGCCACCCCGCAGCTGATGCTCTGGGCGCGCCGCCGGCCTCCGGCACCGGTAAAATGGCCGGCCCACTGCGCTGGATTTGAACCTCATGACGATTGATTACGCCCACGCCCGCGAACTGATGGTGGAACAGCAGATCCGTCCCTGGGACGTGCTGGACATCAAGGTGCTCGACGTCCTGGCCCGCCTGCCGCGCGAGGCCTTCGTCGCCGACGCGCACCGGGCGCTGGCCTATGCCGATGTCGAACTGCCGATCGGCAACGGCCAGAAGATGATGAAGCCGGTCATCGAGGGCCGTACCCTGCAGGCACTGGATCTGCAGCCGGGTGACGAAGTGCTGGAAATCGGCACCGGCAGCGGCTTCCTGTCGGCCTGCATCGGCGCGCTGGCGCGCGACGTGCTGAGCCTGGAAATCGATCCGGAACTGGCCGCCGCTGCGCGCGCCCGCCTGGATGCCACCGGCCTGGGCACCAACGTGCGCGTGGAAGTGGCCGATGGCCTGGCCTGGCAGACCGAACGCCGCTTCGACGTGATCTGTGTCACTGGCGCCGTCGACGTGGTGCCGTCACAGTTTGCTTCGTGGTTGCGTCCGGGTGGTCGCCTGTATGTCATCCAGGGCCGTTCGCCGGCAATGGAAGCACTGCTGGTGAAGGCCGATGGCAGCACCGAGTCGCTGTTCGAGACCGATATCGATTACCTGCGTGGTGCCGCCCCGGCCCCCCAGTTCCACCTCTGAGTCCAAGGAAGCCGCAATGATCCGCCGATCCCTCGCTGTTGCGCTGGCCACTGCCCTGCTGCCGTTGTCCGCCCATGCCGCCGACCTGCTGCAGGTCTATGAAATGGCGCGCAATGGTGACCCGCAGCTGTCCGCCGCCGAATCCACCCGGCTGTACGACAAGGAAGGCGCCGTGCAGGCGCGTGCTGCCCTGCTGCCGCAGATCAACGGTACAGCGCAGTTGAACCGCACGCGCAGCGAGCCGAACGCTGACGCCAATTCCGGCTCGTTCACCAGCAAGCGCCGCAGCTATACCGTTGATGGCACCCAGACGCTGTTCAACTGGACCCAGATCAACAACCTGCGTTCGCAGCGCGAGCTGAGCAAGGCGGCGGACTTCACCCTCGACTCGGCCAACGACAACCTGATCGTGCGCACCTCGGCGGCCTACTTCAACGTGCTGGTGGCGATCGAATCGCTGAACGCCGCACAGACCAATGAAGCGGCCGCGAAGAAGCAGTTCGACTTCGCCGACAAGCGCCTGGAAGTGGGCCTGGCGCCGATCACCGACGTGCATGAAGCCCGCGCCCAGTACGACCAGGCGCGCGCCAACACCATCGTTGCGCAGAACACCCTGGCCGATAACTACCAGGCCCTGACCGAACTGACCGGCCAGCCGGTGGTCAACCTGAAGGGCCTGCCGGCCGATTTCCGTCCGGAAGTGCCCGCCAACCGCGGCAACCTGGACCAGCTGGTGCAGCAGGCGACCACGCAGAATCCGGCACTGAAGGCGCAGGAGCTGAAGGTCGGTGCCGCCGAAGCCGGCGTGCAGGCCGCCCGTGGCGGTCACTACCCGACCCTGTCGCTGGGCGGCAGCTGGGGCAAGAGCGCAACCTGGGGCGACAGCGTCGGCGCCGGTTCGCTCTCCCCCGATGCACGCACCAACAGCATCGGCCTGACCCTGAGCGTGCCGATCTTCTCCGGCGGCGCCACCCAGTCCGGCGTGCGCCAGGCGCTGGCCCAGCGTGACATCGCCCAGGATGGTTTCGAGCAGCAGAAGCGCGCGCTGGACCGCAACACCCGCAATGCCTACCAGACCCTGGTGCAGGGCATCAGCGAAGTGGAAGCGCGCCGTTTGGCCGTGGTTTCCGCGCAGAGCGCCTACGATGCCTCGCAGGTTGGCCTGGAAGTGGGTACCCGCACCGTGCTGGACGTGATCCAGAACCAGCGCATCCTGTTCTCCGCACAGCTGGATTACGCGCAGGCCCGCTACAACTTCCTGCAGAACCGCCTGCTGCTGAGCCAGGCCGTGGGTGGCCTGGATGTCGCCGAACTGCAGGACATCAACCGCCTGCTGACCCAGGACGCGGGCAACCCGTCGACGACCACGAACTGAGTCGGCGCGACCGGCCTGGTCACAAAGCCACCCGCGAGGGTGGCTTTTTTATTGATTGCAGGTGGCCTGCGGTGTGTGGGGGGCGCTAGCGCGAACGCCCGGCGCGCCGACGCAACAGGACGCCTGCCAACACGACCGCCAGCACCACCAGCACCACCAGCACCGGTAGAAACAGCCGCGACGTGGCTGCCGGCAACAGGCACAGTGCGGTTGCCACTGGGGAGAGCACCATCGGGATCAGCCGTCGTTCGCCGGCCGCGGCCCGCACCTGCCACTGGCTGCGGGCAACGCCGAGGCACACGGCGGCCAGGACCAGCAGGCCTGCAGGCCCCGGCAGCTGTGGAAGCCACCCCTCCGGCAGCGACAGCGCCAACGCCGCCGACAGCACGGTCAGCGCCAGCGTCAGCAGCAAACGCGTACCGGTACCCACTGCGCCGGACTTCGGCGGCCAGACTTCCCTCCCCACCCGCGCGGCCAACAGCAGCAGCACCAACTGCAGGGCCGCCAGCCCCGCGCCGCCCGCCAACGGCAACAGTGGCAGCAACCACTGCAGCTGCGGGATCCCCTGCAACGCCACCGACAGCGGCCGCGTGCTGGCCAACGCGGCAAACTCGACAAGGCCCGACTGCAGCGCAGCCAGTACCATCAGCCACAACATCGCCATCAGCACCGCTGCGCCAGCGGCTCTGGAAACCTGCGAACGAGGGCGCGGCACCCGCCCGGAAAACCCTGCCAGCAGGCCCGCACCCAGCAGGACGCCGAGCAATGCCACGCCCGCTGCCAGCACGCCACCCAACCCGAAGCGATAGGGCGCGGTAGCCGATGGCAGCCACGGAATCCAATGCGCGTAGTGCACATGGCGTGCTGCCAGCAACAACAGCAGCAGGCCCACGCCCAGCTTCACCGTCAACAGTGCACTGGCCAACAACAGCGCGCGCGGCGTCCGCAGCACTGCAGCGGCAGCCCCCAGCAGCAGCACCAGAATCGCAGCCGCCAGCGGCAAGGGCAGCCACTGCCCGGGTGCAGCGTCGATGACCTCGGCGGCTGCGTACAGATGACGCGCCATCGATTGCGCCAGCCCTGCGATGGTCGCCGCCAGTTCCAGCAGCAGGGTAATCACCAGTACATCGGCAGGCAGCCTGCCCCAGGCGGCACGCAGCAGACCATGCAGACCCGAAGCATCCGGCAGGCGCCGCATCGCCATGCGCAGGCAATACAGCATCGGCACTGCGCCCAACGCCGCCAGCAACAGGCTGAGGACAATGGCGGGCCCCGCCTGTGCCGCCGTGTGCTGCCCGACCAGGGCGACAACGCTGCCGCCCAACAGCAGGGTCAGCGCCACCACCAGCAGATGGTCGGTGCCCAGCCTCCCGGGCTTCGCGCTGGCGTGCGGCGCGCCTCCGTTGTCGCCGATCATTCAAAGCTCCCTTGATGTCGCCCAAGCGTGGTCGACAACAGGCTGGCAGCCTGACGCGGTAAGCGGAATCGGAATCTGCGCCATACGAACGATGATGTGACAGCTTGCACGCCGTGGTCGGCGCGAGCGGTCCAGCTACGACAGATTCACCACCATCAAGCAGGCTTGATGCAGGCGTTCACGACAGCGCAAAGGCAGGGCGCCCTTGAAACACCTGATGGCGACAGGCGGGGTCTCAGGCCAGCGGCGGCGGCAGGTGTGGAGCCACCAGCTGCAGGGTCCGCTGCAGCGCGCCGCGGCCATTGCTGACCAGCGTGCAACCGGCGCGGGCCATGTCTTCGCGCGCCTGCACGTCGTCGAGCAGGTGCAGCAGCAGATCACCCACCGCCTGCACGTCCTCGCCGATCAGCAGTGCACCGGCCTCGCGCATGCGCCGCGAGATCTCGGCGAAGTTGTGCAGATGCGGGCCGGTCACCGCTGCGGTGCCCATCGCTGCCGGTTCCAGCAGGTTGTGGCCGCCGATGGCCTGCAGGCTGCCACCGACGAAGGCGACCTGGGCACAGCCGTAGAACGGCATCAGTTCGCCCAGCGTGTCGATGACGAAGACATCGCTACGCGCGTCCGGCCACTGCTGTGCGCGCCGCGTCGACACGTTCCAGCCCTGCTCGCGGGCCAGCGCCTCCACCTTGGGGAAGCGCTCCGGATGCCGCGGCGCCCACAGCAGCAGCAGGTCCGGATGCTGCTGGCGCAGGCGGCGGTGCAGGTCGATCACTGCCTGCTCTTCACCATCATGCGTGCTGGCCGCGATCCACACCGGGCGCGTGGCCGGCACATGGGCATGGAACTGTTCGATGAAGGGCTGCACGTCCGGCGTGGCGATGTCGAACTTCAGGTTGCCCAGTGCCTGCACCTGTTCCGGCGCCGCGCCCAGCTGCACGAACCGCGCAGCGTCATCCTGCGACTGTGCGGCCACGCAGGTGACCGTGCGCAGCGCACGCCGGATCAACGCCGCCAGCACGCGGTAGCCGCGCAGCGATCGGGCCGACAGGCGCGCATTGAGGATGTACACCGGAATGCGACGGTCGCGGCAGCCGAACAGCATGTTCGGCCACAGCTCGGTTTCCAGGATCAGCGCCAGGCTGGGCTGGAAGTGCCCGAGGAAGCGGTTGACGCTGCCCGGCACGTCGTACGGCAGGTACACATGGTCCAGCGCATCGCCCCACAGCGCGCGCACCCGTTCCGAGCCGGTCGGGGTGATGGTGGTGATGACCCAGCGGATGTCCGGCCGCTGCGCGCGCAGCGCATTGACCAGCGGCGCAGCGGCGTTGACCTCGCCCACCGAGACCGCATGCAGCCAGACCCGGGGCTGGCCGCTGGGCTGCGGATAGGACGCATAGCGTTCATCCCAGCGCCGGAAGTATTCACGGACCCGGAAGCCGCGCCAGACCAGGTGGTACACGGTGATCGGCAGCAGGAGGTACAGCACGGCCGAGTACAGGCCACGCAGGATCCATTCGACAGGGTCTTTACGCATGCGGCAAGGATACGGGAGCCCCCCGGGAAAGACACGCGGCCGGATTGGTAGAATGGCGGCATGTCCGATGCCACCACCGCCGTCCGTCCGTCGCTGCGTGATCCACGCAACTGGCCGATGTTTGCCGTCATGTTCACTGCCTTCGGGATCGCCCGGCTGCCGTGGACGCTGCAGCGCGTGCTGGGCCGCGGGGTCGGCTCGATCGCCTGGCGCCTGGCCGGCAGCCGCCGCCATGCCGCCGAGGTCAACCTCAAGCTGTGCTTTCCCGAGAAGGACGAGGCCTGGCGCAAGCGCCTGGTGCGCGACAGCTTCGACGCCTTGGGTGTGGGCATCTTCGAATGCGCGCGTTCCTGGTGGGGCAGCATCGACAGCATCCGCCCGCAGGTGCACATCGAAGGGCTGGAACACCTCAAGCAGATGCAGGCCGAAGGCCGCGGCGTGCTGCTGGTCTCGGGCCACTTCATGACCCTGGAGATGTGCGGCCGCCTGCTGTGCGACCACGTCGACCTGTCCGGCATGTACCGCAAGCACAAGAACCCGGTGTACGAGTGGGCGGTGAAGTTCGGCCGCCTGCGCTATGCCAAGGCGATGTACGCCAACGAGGACATCCGCGCGACGGTGCGCCACCTGAAAAAGGGCGGCTTCCTCTGGTACGCACCCGACCAGGACATGCGCGGCAAGGACACCGTATTCGTGCCGTTCTTCGGCCACACCGCCTCCACCATCACCGCAACCCACCAGCTGGCGCGGATGACCGGTTGTGCGGTCATCCCCTACTTCCATCGCCGCGAAGGCGGGAAGTACTTCCTGAAGATCGGCGCGCCGCTGGAGAATTTCCCCAGCGAGGACGTCGAAGCCGATACCGCGCGGGTCAACCAGGCCATCGAGCAGATGGTGCGCGAGGCACCGGACCAGTACCTGTGGATCCATCGCCGCTTCAAGCGCCAGCCAGGCGGGCGCAGCGATTTCTACAAGTGACGTGAGATTTGGATGGCTCATCCACGCATGGCGTGGATCTACTGGGAATGCCGATCAGTAGATCCACGCCATGCGTGGATGTTCTCTCTTCCGATGCCGGAATCTACAACGGCCAACGACACCAGGCGTGAGGGTAGTCCCCCAGCCCACCAGCCAATCCGGCCCGCACCGGATTGCCCAGGATGTACATCGCGTTGTCATGAAGGGATTCATCGGTACGCACCGCATGGTCGTGATAGCCGTGCTGCCAGAGCGGCCCTTTTCGTCCCGATATCCGGTTCAGCTGCCGGCTGCTGCGTGATTTCAGCAACGCCATGCACTGGGCCAGCGTTCCCTTCTGCAGCTCCATCAACCAGTGCAGGTGGTCGGGCATCACCACCCAGGCGAGGCTGTGGCTGATGCCGCTGCGTTCGACGAAGCGCAGCGCGTCCACCAGCACAGCGACATTGCCTGCGTCGGAGAAGAATGGCTCCCGGCCACGCGTTGTTGTGGTCAGGGAATAGACATTTCCCGTGCGGGAGTAGCGACCGTAGCGGAGTCTGGGGCTTGCCATGGGGACAGACTGCGGTTTGCCCGATCATCCTTGCATTGGCGGACCACCCTGCGGCCAGTCGGGAAAAGCCGCGACACCGGCCAATGTTCATGGGAAAGCCCATCCACGCATGGCGTGGATCTACTGCTCCCCCGCCAGACACGTCCCCGGAGATCCACGCCATGCGTGGATACGACCAGCCACCCCGCACAATCCAGTAAATCCAAGCCATGCGTGGATAGGCCCCAACCCGCACACGCAAGTAGATCCACGCCATGCGTGGATACGACCAGCCACCCCGCACAATCCAGTAGATCCACGCCATGCGTGGATAGGCCCCAACCCGCACAATCCAGTAGGTCCACGCCATGCGTGGATAGGACGTTCCCCAACCCCGCACAATCCAGTAGATCCACGCCCTGCGTGGATGCGGAGATTACCCGGCGCCCGGCTGATCGTCCGGTTCGCGCGCCAGCAACGTGCCGACGAACAGCGCGGCGAGCAGGACGGTCAAGCCGCCCCAGAACGCGGAATAGAACGCCAGGTGCGTATTGAGCGGGAACACGGTGACCGCCAGTGCCAGCATTGCCGGGCGTGCACGTTCGCGCGCCGGGGCCGGGGCGAAACGCCATGCCCGCCATGCCTGTGCCACCGCCGCCAGCCACAGCAGCAGCCCCAGCACACCTGTCTCAGCCAGGATCTCCAGCACGATCTGATGGGCGTGCAGCGCGGGCATGGTGCCCCACACCGCCGGTCCTTCATCCGCAACGCAGTGGGGATAGGCATCGCGGAAGCCGCGTGCACCGACACCATTGATCGGGTGTGCTTCGATCATGCAGGCCGCCGCACTCCAGATGCGGGTACGACCGGACAGTGCCTGCTCGACCCCATCCTCGCCACCGCCCCAGGCCATTGCCGTGCGCGCCACACGCTCACGCAGCTGCGGCACGCTGGCGGCCAGTACGCTCGCCGAGAGAATTCCCACCAGCGCGAGCAGGCCCAGCCGCTTCCATCCCAGCTGGCGCACGCCGCTGTAGGCGACCACCAGGCCGAAGGTGATCCATGAGGCACGCGAGCCGGCCAGCAGCAGCACCACGCCCACCGCGGCGACGGCCAGCAACCAGCCCGCATTGCCGAAACGGCGCGCCACCGGCAACAACAGGAACGGCGAAAGACTGGCCAGCACCTGGCCGAATTTCAGGTTGCACGGCCCAAGCGCGCCGCTGAGACGGTCGGCCAGCGCGGCTTCTTCAGCCGGGCACAATGCGTGGCCGCTGATGGCCAGCTTGATCTGCTGCAGCGACCAGAACCAGGGGCTGGTGCCTGCCAGTGCCTGCACCAGCGCATCAAGCGTCCACAGGCCGGTGATCACCGCCAACCCACCCAGGGTCAGGCGCCGCCGCTGCGGGGTGGCCACGGCGATCGCCACCAGCCACATGAAAGGCAGATAGCGCAGCCCGGCCGCAGCCTTGGTCCACGACGCCGAAGGGTCCACGGCATCGAAGGCCGAGAACGCCTGCGGCAACCAGTAGCCGAGGAAAAGAATCGATGTCAGTGCCCACGCTGCCGGGCTCAGCAGATGAGGGCGATGCTGCACCCGGCGGATGACCATGCGTGCGGCGGCGTACAACGCCCCCAGGCCCAGCAC
Organism: Stenotrophomonas sp. RIT309; assembly: GCF_000632045.1. Classification (NCBI taxonomy): domain Bacteria; kingdom Pseudomonadati; phylum Pseudomonadota; class Gammaproteobacteria; order Lysobacterales; family Lysobacteraceae; genus Stenotrophomonas; species Stenotrophomonas sp. RIT309. Next base: position 118,884 of record NZ_JFYS01000006.1, on the reverse strand, counting down.
TGTTTCGGCGATACCCGGCAGCGGCCACAACGCGACGTAGGCCAGCACCCACCAGGGTGCCCAGCGGCCGGCGCGCTCATCGCGCAGGGGCGGCGTGGCGTCAGCCAGCGAGGTCGGCATAAAGACGGAGGGTATCGCGCTGCATGGCCTGCAGGGTAAACGGGATACGGCCTGGCAGCGACGGCGGCTGTGCCAACAGGGCCAGCGCACGTTCACCCAGCAGCTGCGCATTGCCCAGCGGCACTGCGCCACTGGGTTGCAGCTGCTGCAGCAGTTCGCCGACCCCACCATGGTTCCAACCCAGCACCGGGCGGCCGACCGACAACGCTTCGACCACGGTGCGACCAAAGGCTTCCGGTTTGTCCGACAGCTGCAGCACCAGATCGCTGGCGGCGTACGCCTGGGCGATGCGCGCAGTCGGCGTGCTGATGTGCACCGCCCCGGTCACGCCCAGTGCGGCCGCCTGCCTGCGCAGCTCTGCCACATAGGCTTCCCGGCCAGGCTCGTCGGTGCCCAGCATCCACAACTGTGCCGGCACGCCTGCTGCACGGACATCGGCAAGCAGCTGCAACGCGTGGGCGTGCCCTTTCAGGCGGGTGCCGCGACCGGGCAGCAGCAACAGCGGTCCGTCGACCTGGGCCAGCCACGGGTAGTCGGCCGCCAGCGCCAGCCGGGGGCGCCGATCAGCGCGTGCCACGCGCGGGAACTGGCTGACATCCACCCCGCGCGGGATCACCTGCAGCCTGTCGTGCGGCACCGTCGGGTAATGCGTGTGTACGTAGTCGCGCACGCTGTTGGACACACAGATCACGCGTTCGCCGCTGGTCATCACCGCGCTGTAGCGGCTGGGCGAATTCAGCCCATGCACGGTAGTCACCCAATGCGGGCGTTGCGCCGGCTGCATCGCACGGATCGCGTACAGCCCCAGCCACGCCGGCAGGCGCGAACGGGCGTGGACGATGTCGGCGCCCACTTCGGTGAACAGGCGACGCAGGGTAGGCAGATGGCGCAGCGTCAGCAGCGACTTGCGGCCGATATCCAGGGTCAGGTGCTCGGCACCGCTGTCGAGCAGCGGCTGCACCAGGCGACCACCAGCGGACACCACCAGCGCGCGATGGCCGGCAGCGACCAGGGCCGCGGCGATTTCAAGGGTCGAGCGCTCGACACCGCCGGAGTGCAGCGCCGGCAGCAACTGCACCACGGTCAATCGGCGCATCGAGGGGGCAGCCGTTTAGTCGGCCAGCACGAACACGGCGCCGCAGTAAGCACACTGCGCTTGCCCGTTGGGTTCGTCTTCGATCGGCAGGTACACCCGCGGATGCGAGTTCCACAGCGCCATTTCCGGGGTCGGGCAGCTCAGCGGCAGATCGCTGCGGTGCACGGTGTAGCGCTTTTCGGCGTTGGCGGGCGCGGTGGCGGTATGGCTCATGGCGGATGTCGATGAACGGATTGCGAGGCCTGCGATTCTAGCATCTGGGCCCGGCAAACACCGTGCGCGGCGTGGCCGCTGCGCGCGGCGGCCCGCTTGCAGCCTTCGCCGGTGCAGCCACGTGCGACCGCCCTGCCCCTCCCGCGCTGCCGTTGCCCTGCCCCATCGGCGGGAAATCCCAGGCAGGCCAGTCAGTTCCGCGCGGAATCGGCCGTCGTTCGAATTTCCCGCATTTGGATCGAACTAAATGGCACTTGTCAGGGCGCTGCCGGCTGTTGCAGCATCGGCAGCGATCCATTCCTGACCCGATCGCATGGCCCGTCCCCCACCGGACCTGCATCGCCTCCCGACTGCCCTGCGGCGGAAGGGGCGATGCTGTCCGTGGTGTTCGCCGATGCGGGTTCTGCCTGCCGCCTGCCCTACCGGGAGACCCTGCATGACCCTGTCCGATCCGCGCCGCGCCCTGCTTCCGCTCGCCCTGGCCCTGGCCTGTGCGACCACTGCGACGCCGGTGCTGGCGCAAGGGCTGCAGACCTCCTTCGAGCCGGGCGAACCGGCACCGGCCAGGTCCGATGGCACCTTGTCCGTCGACGTCGGCAGCGGCCCCGGCGCGCCGTACGCGGCCAAGCGCAACGTCGGCTACAGCGGCCTGCATGCGTTGCACTACAGCACCAGTGGCGGCCAGGCACGCCGCGAACTGTTCAAGACCGATCTGCCCATCGACACCGACACCACGCTGTCCTGGCTGGTACTGCCGGAGATCGTCGGCAAGGACACCGTGGCCTCCACCTATGTCTCGCTGGACCTGCTGCTGGACGATGGCAGCCGCGTCTCCGCCAGCGGCGCGCGCGACCAGCACGGCGTAGCGCTGGGCGCACGGGCGCAGGGCGATTCGAAGACGTTGTACCCGCAGCAGTGGGCGCGCAAGGCGGTCAGGCTGGGCGACATGCCGGCGCTGAAGGGCCGCCGCGTGCTGGCCATCGAGCTCGAGGTGGCCAGCGCCAATGGCGCGCCTGTGTCGGGCTGGATCGACGACGTGCGCCTGGACGTGCAGCCACGGCAGGCGCCGCAGCGCGTCTCCGACTGGGTACTGACCACGCGCGGAACCCAGGCCAACGGCACCTTCTCGCGCGGCAACAACTTCCCGGCCACTGCGGTACCGCACGGTTTCAACTTCTGGACGCCGGTGACCGATGCCGGCGCACTGAACTGGCTGTACCGCTGGAACGAGCAGAACGATGCGAAGAACCGGCCGCAGCTGCAGGCGTTGGCGCTGAGCCACCAGCCCAGCCCGTGGATGGGCGACCGCCAGACCTTCCAGGTGATGCCCTCCGCCACGCGCGGTGTGCCTGAGGCTGATCGCAGCAAGCGGGCGTTGTCCTTCGACCGCACGCAGGAAAACGCGCGCCCGTATCGCTACGACGTGCGCTTCGACAACGGCATCGCCGCGTCCATCGCCCCCACCGACCATGCCGCGCTGTTCCGCTTCGAGTTCCCCGAAGGCGGCGACGCCAACCTGCTGTTCGACAACGTCGATGCCCGCGGCGGACTCACCCTCGATGCCGCCACGCAGACGTTGACCGGCTACACCGATACCCGCAGCGGCCTGTCCAACGGCGCCACCCGCATGTACGTGGTCGCCAGCTTCGACAGGCCGTGGCGCAGCAGCGGCCAGATCGGCACCGGCCGCCCGACCGGCTACATCAAGTTCGACCCAGGCAGCGAGCGCCGGGTGACGATGCGCATCGCCACCTCGTTGATCTCCGTCGAGCAGGCACGGCACAACCTGGCACTGGAAATCGCCGCCGCCGATACGCTGGAAAGCGTGGCCGGACGCGCACAGGATGCGTGGGATGCGCGCCTGGCCCGTTTCGACATCGGCAATGCCAGTGACGACCAGAAGACCACGCTGTACTCCAGCCTGTACCGGCTGTACCTGTACCCCAATTCCGGCCACGAGAATGTGGGCACCGCCGCCGCGCCCGAGTGGCGCTATGCCAGCCAGGCCAGCGCCGCCGATGACAACACCGACGGCAGCGCGACGCGCAGCTTCGCACCGGTGCGCGACGGCAAGGTCTTCGTCAACAACGGCTTCTGGGACACGTTCCGCACCACCTGGCCGGCGTATGCGCTGTTCACCCCGAATGATGCCGGGCAGCTGGTACAGGGTTTCATCGAGCAGTACCGCGCCGGTGGCTGGGTCGCGCGCTGGTCCTCGCCGGGCTACGCGGACCTGATGGTCGGCACCAGCTCGGACGTCGCCTTCGCCGATGCGTGGCTGAAGGGCATCGGTGGCTTCGATCCGGAAGAGGCCTACGCCGCAGCGCTGAAGAACGCCACCGTGGTGCCACCGGACCGCCACGTCGGCCGCAAGGGCATGGATCGTTCGACGTTCCGCGGCTATGCCAGCGCCGACGTGCATGAAGGCATGTCGTGGACGATGGAAGGTGCACTCAATGATTTCGGCATCGCCAACATGGCCGATGCCCTGGCCAAGCGCGCGACCACACCGTCCGCACGCGAACGCTACGCCACCGAGGCCGACTACTTCCGCCACCGCGCCGGCAGCTACGCGACGTTGTTCGATCCGGCCGCCGGCTTCTTCCAGGGCCGCAGGCCCGATGGCAGTTGGCGCCTGCAGGCCAAGGACTACGACCCGCGCGTGTGGGGCCACGACTACACCGAATCCAATGGCTGGACGTTCGCCTTCACCGCCGCGCACGATGGCGAAGGCCTGGCCGCGCTGTACGGTGGCCGCGACAAGCTGGCCGCCAAGCTCGATACCTTCTTCGCCACCCCGGAAACCGCCGACGCCGCATTCGCCGGCTCCTACGGCGGCACCATCCATGAGATGACCGAAGCGCGCGACGTGCGCATGGGCATGTACGCGCACAGCAACCAGCCGGCACACCACATCCCGTGGATGTACCTGTATGCCGGACAGCCGTGGAAGACCCAGCAGCATGTGCGCGAGATCCTGTCGCGGCTGTATGTCGGTAGCGAGATCGGCCAGGGCTATCCGGGCGACGAGGACAACGGCGAGACCTCGGCGTGGTACGTGCTGGCCTCGCTGGGCCTGTATCCGCTGCGCATGGGTGCGCCGGAGTACGTGATTGGTTCGCCGGCGTTCCAGCATGCGCGCGTCGAGCTGCAGGGCGGCGCGGTGTTGACCGTCAATGCACCGCAGAATTCGCCGGAGAACGTGTACGTGCAGTCGCTGAAGATCAACGGCAAGCCGTGGAGCAAGACCTGGGTGCCGCACGAAGTGATCGCCAAGGGTGCAACCCTGGACTTCGTGATGGGCCCGCAGCCGTCACGTTGGGGCAGCGGCGTGGATGATGTACCGCGCTCGCTGACCGCCCGCGGCCAGCGCCCGCAGTTGCTGCACGATCTGCTCGGCAACGGCGCGCAGGCGGCACTGGCTGATGGCCGCGCCCTGCCCGCGCTGATCGACGACGATGCCAACACCGCCGTGCCGCTGGGCGGCGGCGTGACCATCGCACTGAGCCACGTGGGCGATGGCGTACCGACGATGTACACGCTGACCAGCGGTGACGGCACGATCCGTGGCGGTGAGTGGACGCTGGAAGCGCGTGCCGGCAACGGGCGCTGGGTAACGCTGGACCAGCGACGCGGCGAAGATTTCACCTCGCCGCGGCAGACCCGCCCGTTCCGTATCGCCTCGCCCTCACGCTACGCCGAGTACCGTCTGCGCCTGGCTGCGCCGGGGCGCCTGCAGCTGGCCGAGATCGAACTGTTGGCGCCCTCCCCCCTACAATGACGTCCATGCGCCTACGTTTGCTCCCCCTCGCTCTTGCCGCCCTTGTATTTCCCAGCCTCAGCCACGCACAACCGCAGACCCAGGCCTTCGATGGCCAGGTCAGCCGTGACGGGGTGACCCTGTACTACCAGGATGCCACCGGCGCGCTGGCCGCGCCGGTGCGCAAGCGCATCATCGATACGTTCTACTTTGCTTACCTGCGCGAGCGTGCGGACTTCCGCCCGGCCGCGCCGAACGAAGTGCGCATCGTGATCGATCCGGCGTACAACGGCGTCGCCTTCGTCGGCGACAAGGACAAGGCCAGCACGATCACGATCAATCCGGGCTGGCTGGTCCAGCACCCGGATGACATCGATCTGGTCACCCACGAAGCGATGCACATCGTGCAGGGCTACCCCAGCTACGGCGACAAGCGCGTGCCGGGCTGGCTGGTGGAGGGCATCGCCGACTACGCCCGCGATCGCTACGGCATGAACAACGCCGCTGCCGGCTGGGCGTTGCCGGACAAGCTGAGCCAGGGCCAGACGGTGGAAAGCGGCTACCGGGTGACCGGTGCCTTCCTGAAGTGGGCCGAAGCGGCGCACCCGGGACTGGTGCTGGCACTGGACAAGGATCTGCGCGACGGGCGCTATGCGCCGGCGCTGTGGCAGAAGCACACCGGCAAGACCCTGCCGACGCTGTGGGCGGAGTATGCCAAGCCGCGCTCCCCGGCCCCTGCGCCGCCGCCCGCGCGACGCGCGAAGCGGCGGTAAGCTCGACGTTGCCGGGGCGATGCCCCGGCTTTCAACGCGACTGCACGAAGCCGGCGTACAGCGCGAACAACTGCTGGAAATACCGCTTGCTCACTCGACTGCGCATGACACTGCTCCGCCCATGGAAAGTTGGTCGGGCCCAGGGTGGGAAGGCCGGTCCTGTCCCTTCCCACGGCCAGGCCGCGTGGGCGTATTGGGCCGCAGCGAGGTTGCAGGGCGATTACCGGGCGGCTGCAGTTCTCCGGTAGCGCCGGGCCATGCCCGGCGGAACACAAGAAGCGCCGCGCTGCGCGCTCGCCGGCCAGCGGCCGGCACTACCGTTCCCGCGTTGCTTCTCCGGTAGCGCCGGGCCATGCCCGGCGGAATACGGGAAGCGCCGCGCTGCGCGCTCGTCGGCCAGCGGCCGGCACTACCGTTTCCGTGTTGCTTCTCCGGTAGCGCCGGGCCATGCCCGGCGGAATACGGGAAGCGCCGCGCTGCGCGCTCGCCGGGCATGGCCCGGCGCTACCCGATCCGGTTTCCGATGGGCGGAAACAGAAACGCGCCCCGTGGGGCGCGTTTCTGCAGATCGCAGCGGAACGAAGGCTTATGCCTTCTTTTCCGCTTCGATCTGCTTGCGGATCTGCGCATCGACCGCGGCGATCGCGGTCATGTTCAGGATCCGGCGCGAGGTCGCGCTGGTGGTCAGGATGTGCACCGGCTTGTTGACGCCCATCAGGATCGGACCGATCGCCACGCCATCGGTGAACACGCGCACCAGGTTGTAGGCGATGTTGGCCGCTTCCAGGTTCGGCAGCACGAACAGGTTGGCACGGCCCTGCAGGGTCGAGCCCGGCAGCAGCTTCTGGCGCAGGGCTTCATCCCATGCGGTGTCGCCCTGCATTTCGCCGTCCACGTTCAGACGCGGGTTGCGCTTGAGCAGCAGCTCGCGCACCTGGCGCATCTTCAGCGCATCCTTCGAATCGTGGCTGCCGAAGTTGGAGTGCGACAGCAGTGCCACCTTCGGTTCGACGCCGAACAGCTTCATGCGGTACGCGGCCTGCAGGGTCGCTTCGCACAGCTGCTCTGCGGTCGGGTCTTCCTGCACGTGGGTATCGACGAAGAAGAACACACCCTGCTGGTTGATCACGCCGGTCATCGCCGAGGTCGAGGTGACCTTCGATTCCAGCGGCAGCACGCTGCGCACGTAACCCAGCTTCTTGTGGAAGCGGCCGACGATGCCGGTCAGCATCGCATCGGCTTCGCCACGGGCCACCATCACTGCAGCGATCAGGGTCGGCCGCGAACGCATCAGGTTCTTGGCGGCGGCCACGGTGACGCCACGACGGCCGGTCAGGCCGTGGTAGTACTGCCAGTATTCGTTGAAGCGCGGGTCGTCATTGATGTTGGTGACTTCAATGTTCTCGCCGATCTTCAGGCGCAGGCCGAGGCGCTCGATGCGCGATTCGATCACTTCCGGGCGGCCGATCAGGATCGGATGTGCCAGGCCGTCGTCGACCACGTTCTGCACCGCCTGCAGCACCACTTCTTCTTCGCCCTCGGCATACACCACGCGCTGCTTGTCGCTGCGCGCGCGATCGTAGACCGGCTTCATCATCAGGCTGGTGCGGTAGACGAACTGCGACAACTTCTGCCGGTAGGCTTCCATGTCGGCGATCGGACGGGCGGCCACGCCCGAATCCATCGCGGCCTGGGCCACGGCGGCCGACAGCTCCACCAGCAGGCGACGGTCGAACGGACGCGGGATCAGGTATTCGCGGCCGAAGCTGGGGGTCTCACCGCCATAGGCAGAGCCCATGTCGGTGGCGGCGCGGCGGGCCAGCGCGGCGATCGCGCGCACGCAGGCGATCTTCATTTCCTCGTTGATCGCGGTCGCACCGACGTCCAGCGCACCGCGGAACAGGTACGGGAAGCACAGCACGTTGTTGACCTGGTTCGGGTAGTCCGAACGGCCGGTACCGATGATCGCGTCCGGACGCGCGGCGCGCACCAGTTCCGGCATGATTTCCGGGGTCGGGTTGGCCAGGGCGAAGATCACCGGGTCCGGCGCCATCGTCTTGACCATCTCGGCGGTCAGGATGCCCGGCGCCGACAGGCCCAGGAAAATGTCCGCGCCATCGACGATCTCGGCCAGGGTGCGCTTGTCGGTGTCGCGCGCATAGCGCAGCTTTTCCGGGTCCAGGTCGGTACGGCCGGTGTGGATCACGCCTTCGCGGTCGAAGGCCAGGATGTTCTCCGGCTTCAGGCCCAGCTGCACCAGCATGTTCACGCAGGAAATGCCGGCCGCGCCCATGCCCGTGGTCGCCAGCTTCACTTCTTCGATCTTCTTGCCGGTGATCGCCATGGCGTTGAGCACCGCAGCACCGACGATGATCGCCGTGCCGTGCTGGTCGTCATGGAACACCGGGATCTTCATGCGCTCGCGCAGCTTGCGCTCGACGATGAAGCACTCCGGTGCCTTGATGTCTTCCAGGTTGATGCCGCCGAAGGTCGGCTCCAGCGAGGCGATGATGTCGACCAGCTTGTCCGGGTCGTTCTCGTCCACTTCGATGTCGAACACATCGATGCCGGCGAACTTCTGGAACAGCACGCCCTTGCCTTCCATCACCGGCTTGCCGGCCAGCGCGCCGATGTTGCCCAGGCCCAGCACCGCGGTGCCGTTGGAGATCACCGCCACCAGGTTGCCGCGGGCGGTCAGCTCGCTGGCCTGCTGCGGATCGGCCTTGATCGCTTCACAGGCGTACGCCACGCCCGGCGAATACGCCAGCGACAGGTCGCGCTGGGTCAGCATGGGCTTGGTAGCGGAAACCTTGATCTTGCCGGGCGGAGACATCCGGTGGTAATCGAGGGCGGCCTGTTTGAAATCTTCGTTGGACATCGATGTGGGTTACATGAATGGGCAGAAGGGACAGGGGATCATACCCCCGTTGGAGCGGTCGGACCTGTCGCTATGCTGTCGCAGTGATGCTGCGACCGCACAATTCCATGGCGTATGCGACGTTACCAGAGCACAGCTTCGGCGCTGGCGATGACAGCCGTGGGACGCCTTGAAACGCTGCGGGGCCGTGCCACTGTCGTGACCGGCCCCGCAGTACCACACACCCGGATCAGCCCTTGGCGGGCAGCGCCTCGGTCATCGCCAGCGGCACGGCATCGACCGGCGGCGGCAGTTCGCTTTCGCGACCATCCAGCGCCAGCTTCAGGCGGTCGCGGTCCAGCGCACCTTCCCAGCGCGAGACCACCACCGTGGCCACCGCGTTGCCGATGAAGTTGGTCAGCGAGCGGCACTCGCTCATGAAGCGGTCCACGCCCAGGATCAGCGCCATGCCGGCCACCGGCACTTCCGGCACCACCGCCAGGGTGGCGGCCAGGGTGATGAAGCCGGCACCGGTGACGCCGGCAGCGCCCTTGGAGCTGAGCATCGCCACCAGCAGCAGCGCGATCTGGTGGCCCAGGGTCAGCTCGGTGTTGGTGGCCTGGGCGATGAACAGCGCGGCCAGGGTCATGTAGATGTTGGTGCCGTCCAGGTTGAACGAGTAACCGGTGGGGACCACCAGGCCGACCACCGACTTGCTGCAGCCGGCACGTTCCATCTTCTCCATCAGCGACGGCAGCGCCGACTCTGACGACGAGGTGCCCAGCACCAGCAGCAGCTCGGCCTTCAGGTAACGGGCCAGCTTGAACACCGAGAAGCCACACAGGCGGCAGACCACGCCCAGGATCACCGCAACGAACAGGAACGCGGTGAGGTAGAACGAGCCGACCAGCCAGGCCAGGTTGACCAGCGAGCCGACGCCGTACTTGCCGATGGTGAAGGCGATGGCACCGAAGGCACCGATCGGCGCGGCCTTCATCAGGATGTGCACCAGCTTGAACACCGGTGCGACCAGCGCTTCCAGGAAGTTCTGGATCGGCTTGCCCTTCTCGCCCACCGAGGCCAGCGCGATGCCGAACAGCACCGCCACGAACAGCACCTGCAGGATGTTGCCGTCAACGAAGGCGCTGATCAGCGTCTTCGGGATGATGTCCATCAGGAAGCCGACCAGGGTCAGGTCGTGCGACTTCTCGACATAGCTGTGCACCGCGGTCTGGTCCAGCTCGGCCGGGTTGATGTTCATGCCGGCGCCGGGCTGCACCACGTGCGCCACGATCATGCCGACGATCAGCGCCAGCGTGGAGAAGAACAGGAAATACGCCATCGCCTTGGCGAACACCCGGCCCACCGTGCGCAGGTGGGTCATGCCGGCGATGCCGGTGACGATGGTCAGGAAGATCACCGGGGCGATGATCATCTTCACCAGGTTGATGAAGGCATCGCCGAGCGGCTTCATCTTCTCGCCGATCAGCGGCTCGTAGTGGCCGAGGACAGCACCCAAGACGATCGCCACGATCACCTGGAAATACAGTTGGCGGTAGAGCGGCAACGGCTTGCTGGGCACCGGCGCAGCGGTCGGGATGTGCATGGCGGACTCCGGAAGGGGCGTTTTCAGGCACGTACGGCCCCGGAAATGCACGGGAACCGTTACCGTGGAAACTGACCGCACGCCCCGTGACTGCAGGCGCAGGGGTGCGACCAATGGACGCCTTTGTACGCGCCGGGCACGCCAGCGCAGATAACCTATTGGTACTAGCCCCCCGGTTCAGGTGGCTGCGCTGCCTACACTGGCGCCGCACCCCTGATCGCGGGGACGCCGGTGGCCCGACCTGAACGGCCGGGCGCGTCATTGCGAAAGTTCCGGCCATCGCGGCCGTTGTTGTCCTGTCCACACGCAATCCGAGAGAGCCGCACCACCCATGCGCCCGATTCCCACCTTGCTGGCCCTTTCCCTGGCCGCCCTCCCCGCCTTCGCATCCGCTGCGGATTTCGACAACTGGCCGACCAAGTACGCCTTCGGCGACGGCACCGAGCTGGCCGCTACCGCCAACATCGCCTACGACTACAACGACTTCTCGTCCGCCAGCGGCATCGAGGATGACGATGCGGTGCGTCGCAAGGAGTTCGGCGCGATCCTGAAAAAGAAGGGTGTGTACGACGCGATGGTCTACTACGACTTCCAGGCCGATACCTGGCTGGACGTGTTCGTGCGCTTCGAGAGCAAGGCGTTCTTCGGCCGCGATGTCGGCCGCTTCCGCTTCGGCTACATGAAGACCCCGGTCGGCCTGGATGCCAACACCTCCTCGCGCGCCGGCAGCTTCCTGGAAACCGCGCTGCCCGTGCAGGCGTTCTACGCAGGCCGCCGCACCGGCGTGGAATGGGTGCTGGAGCGTCCGCAGTACCTGCTGCAGGCCGGCGCCTATGGCGGCAAGGACCTGCAGGGCGACAACCCCGGCACCACCCAGGCGGTGCGTGCGGTGTGGACGCCGGTGAAGGCACCGGGCGATGTGATCCACCTCGGCCTGGCCTATTCGCAGGAAAATCCGCGCGGTTACCACGATGGCCGCGACGTGCACCACGAAGCCAGCGCGCGCCTGCGGGCCCGTCCGGAAGCCGGCCTGACCGACATCCGCCTGGTCGATTCGGGGGCGCTGGTCACCGCCGACCAGATCCGCCGCACCGGCCTGGAAGGCATCTGGATCCGCGGTCCGTTCTCGCTGCAGGCCGAAGCGCTGCAGGCCACCGTCACCCGCAATGATGGCAAGCCCGACTACACCGGCCACGGTCAGTACGCGATGGCCAGCTGGGTGCTGACCGGCGAATCACGCCCGTACAACGCCGGCGCCGTTGCCAACATCAAGCCGGCGCACGACTACGGTGCGGTGGAACTGGTGGCCCGCTACAGCCGCCTGGACCTGGACGACGGCAGCATCCTCGGTGGCCGCCAGCACGACCTGACCCTGGGCGCGAACTGGTACCTGACCAGCCACTTCAAGTTCCAGGCCAACTACGTGAAGGTCGACGCCAGCCGTCGCGGTGTGCGCAGCACCCCGGAGATCTTCGAACTTCGCGCGCAGATGCACTTCTGATCCCTTCCACGCGTCAGATCCCGGCGGGCGTGCATGCCACGCCCGCCGGCCCTGCGTAGACTGCCGCCATGTACTGGCTCAGCCGACACCGCCTGCAGTTGCTGACTATTCTGGTGATGGTGGCCGGCACCGTGCTGTGCGCGGCCGCCGCAGGCCACTACGCCTGGCGTCGCGCGCTGGGCACCGAAAGCGCGCAGGTGCAGCGGCAGCTGCAGCTGTATGGCCAGGGCCTGCAACAGCGCATCGACCGGTTCGGCACCCTGCCGCAGGTGATGGCGCTGGACCCGGACCTGCTGCATGCACTGCAGGTGCCGCCCCAGCCCGCCGAGCGGCAGCGCCTGAACCTCAAACTGCAGCGCGCCAACCAGGTTACCCGCACCTCGACACTGACCCTGGTCGGCCGCGATGGCGTGGCCGTGGCCGCCAGCAACTGGGACCAGCCGACCAGCAACGTCGGCGAGGATTACAGCTACCGTCCGTACTACCAGCAGGCGCTGGCCCATGGTCGTGGTCGCTTCTACGGCATCGGCATGACCACCGGCGTGCCCGGCTACTTCATGTCCGAGGCCATCCTCGATGCCGACAGCCAGCGCATCGGCGTGATCGTGATCAAGATCGAGCTGTCGGCACTGGAACAGGAATGGTTGAACAGCCCGGACGTGGTGCTGACCAGCGACAACCACGACGTGGTGTTCCTGGCCAACCGCGATGCCTGGCGCTACCGCCTTCTGCGTCCGCTCGGCACGGAGGAACGCCGCGAGATGCGCGCGGCGCGGCAGTATGCCGACCGCTCGCTGCAGCCGCTGCGCGTGCGCACCGAAGATGTGCTGGCCGATGGCGGCCGCATGGTGCGCCTGCTCGACCCGGCACTGCCGCAGGCGATGCTGTGGCAGACCCTGGCGCTGCCCGACGAAGACTGGAGCCTGCACCTGCTGCACGACGCCAGCGCGGCCACCAGCGCCGGCCGCGGCGCGGCAGTGGCCGGCGCCGCCGCTTGGCTGGCGCTGGGTTTCCTGGTGCTGTTCGTGCAGCAACGGCGTCGCCTGTCCAAGCACCGCCAGCGCAGCCGGCGTGAACTGGAAACCCTGCTCAAGCAGCATGCACAGGAACTGCGGACCGCCCAGGACGGCCTGCTGGAAGCCGCGACCGATGCAGACGTTGGCTTGAGCCGCAGCCTCGAACATCTGCCGCAGGGCGTGGTGGTGATCGACAAGGAACAGCGTCTGGTCGCGTGGAATTCGCGCTATCTGGAATTGTTCCGCTTCCCGGCGGGACTGGTGCGGGTGGGCCGCCCGATCGAGGAACTGTTCCGCTTCAACGCACGTCGCGGCCTGTTGGGGCCCGGCCCGATCGACGAGGCCATCGAACGCCGCCTGACCCACCTGCGCAGTGGCCGCCCACACATGCGCGAGAGCGAGAAGGACGACGGCACGGTGCTGGAGATCCGCGGCAACCCGCTGCCCGACGGTGGCTTCGTCACCAGCTATGCCGACATCACCAGTTACAAGAACGCTGCACGCGAGCTGCGTTCGCTGGCCGATGCGCTGGAACACCGCGTGGCCGAACGCACCCAGGATCTGGACGAAGCCCGCCGCGAAGCCGAGCAGGCCAACCGTTACAAGACCCGCTTCGTCGCCTCGGCCGTGCACGACCTGCTGCAGCCGCTGAATGCCGCGCGCATGTTCGTGTCGGTGCTGCGCGGCAAGCTCACCGACCCCGAACAGCAACAGACCAGCGACCATATCGACGCCGCACTGGCCGCGCAGGACGCGATCCTCAACAGCCTGCTGGATATTTCACGGCTGGAGTCGGGGTCGTTGCAGGTACGGGTGCGCGCATTCGCGCTGTCTCCCTTGCTGGAAACCCTGGCGCGCGAGTTCGGCATCGCCGCACAGAGCCGCGGCCTGCAGCTGGACTGGGTGGACACTCGTGCGGTGATCGTCAGCGACGAAGCACTGCTGCGGCGCATCCTGCAGAACTTCCTGTCCAATGCGCTGCGCTATACGCCACGTGGCCGCGTGCTGATCGGCTGCCGGCGTGCAGGCGACCAGCTGCGCATCGAGGTGCATGACCAGGGACCAGGTATTCCGGAAAGCCTGCAGGGCGAGATCTTCGAAGAATTCCGTCGCCTCAACGACGGCGTGGAGCAGGAACGGGGCGCCGGCCTGGGCCTGGCCATCGTTGAACGCATCGGTCGACTGCTCGGACACCGCATCAGCCTGCGTTCCGCGCTGGGCAAGGGCAGCGTATTCGCGGTGAGCGTGGCACTCGGGCGCGCCGACGAGGTGATTGCGCCGCCGGCGGCGCCGGTCGTCGCGACCGAGCCGTCCGATGACAGCCCGCTGCGGCAATGTCGGGTCTGGAGCATCGATGATGACCCGCATGTCTGTGCGGCGACCCGTGCCCTGCTGGAACGCTGGGGCTGCCATGTGGAACTTGCCGATGGCCCCCAGGGGGCACTGGAAATCGCCAGTGCGCTGAACGTGCCGCAGCTGTTGCTGCTGGACGTACGCATGGGGCAATGGCACGGACCGGACCTGTATGAAGCGCTGTGCACGCTGTGGAAGGCGCGGCCACCGGTGATCCTGGTGACCGCTGAGCGCGATGATGCGCTGAAAGTGCATGCTGCCGAGAACGGTTGGGGCTTCCTGCTCAAGCCCGTGCGGCCGCCGGCGCTGCGGGCGTTGATGACGCAGCTGCTGTTGCGGCATCGCGGGTAAGTCAGTCGCACCTGAGCGAGGACCATCGGCCCGCGTCAGAGCGTTCACGCTCTGACGTGAGCGGGTGCTCCGCCACTTGATGGCCAGACATCCTTCGCTTGCCATCCGCTCTTTGAGAGGAGGAAGGGAAGCGACGTACTCGTGACGAAGCATGGGCATAGTCCGAACAACAAACGAGCAATCGCCCTACTTACCAACGTTGCTGAAGATCAGACAATTGCGTGCCCGGGCCAACCGGCCAGCCAGACCAGAGGCAACAACCGTGCTCCCTCGTCCCGTGCCCCCTGCATCTACAAGACACTTCGGCCTGATCGCGGCAATGCTTCTCGGCCTGTACTGCAGCGGATGCGTCGATGGCAAATCACAAACAGCAGACCGCAATCAACAGAGATCCACAGAAGAAGGCGGCATCAATTACTTTCATCCGGACCTACCCGAACCAGCGGGCCGGTCCGGCCGAACGTCTTCGAATGAAGCTGTTTCAGCTTCGGCCAGCAATCGTAGAGAACGCACATTCGAGTACCTTCAAGTCGAATCCGGATTCATGGCAAACGGGGGCATCTCGAACCAGACAGCTGAAACCCTTTTGCGATCCAGCCGCAGCAGCTCTGATGCAATCGACCGTATGACCATCGACGCAGCGTCCAGCCCTGATGCCCAGGACCTGACCAGGCACTATCGATCATCTCTCGAGCGCGCAATGGGTCAGGACGGGGTTCTTGATCGCCTCGCGTGCGGCCTGAGCATATGCATTGGTATCGCTCGCGCCCAAAGCAGTGCCGATCACGAAGCATGGGGCCACAGACTGGCGTCAGACCGATCATCTCCCACATACAGCTACGCCGAAGTATCTGAGAAGCTCGGCGCGGGATACGAGAACAGATTCATGTTCTCTACCGATCCCGAACTGAATTCGATCAGCGGGAACTGATCAGGAAAGCGGAACAGCATCCACAACGACGCAGTACATGCGCCAACGTCCCGTCTCTGTCAGCCATCCAATCCAACGCGCGCATCGCCTTCCGGCTCCAGCGCCTTCACCAGCACTGCCGCCTGCGTGCGGCTGTGGCATTCGAGCTTCTTCAGGATGGCGGTCACGTGCACCTTCACCGTGTTTTCGGCCAAGCCCAGTTCATAGGCGATCTGCTTGTTGAGCAGCCCGTCGGCCAGGCACAGCAGCACCCGGAACTGCTGCGGCGTCAGCTGCGCCAGGCGGCTGGCCAGCAACGCGTCGGCCTCGGAACGCTCAGCGGCCATCGCCGGGAACCACAGGCCACCATCGAGCACCGCTGCCACCGCTTCACCGATGGTTTCGGCAGGCGCGGACTTGGGAATGAAGCCGGCCGCGCCGAACTGCTGCGCGCGGCGGACCACCCGCGGGTGGTCGTTGGAGGACAGGATCACCACCGGAATGTCCGGGTGCGAACCGCGCACGTGCAGCAGCGCGGAGAATCCATGTGCGCCCGGCATGGTCAGGTCCAGCAGCACCAGATCCACATCGGGCTGTGCGTCCAGCGAGGTGGCCAGTGCTTCGGCGCTGGCCACCTCGCGTACCTGCGCCAGCGGCAGACTCTGCCGCAACGACTGCACCACCGCCGAACGCAGCAGCGGATGGTCATCGGCGATCAGGATGGTGTATTCGCTCATGCGGCCATTGTACGGGCAGCGAACTGCCTCCGCCGGGCATGGCCCGGCGCTACCGGAGCACCAGTACGGGCGCTACCGCCCCGCCGGCTCCACGCTGCTGCGCCATGCATCCAGGAACTGGCGGCGCTTGAGCGCATCCAGGTAGACCAGCAGGCCGGGGCCGAGCTGGATCGGGCGACGGCTGCGGCCAGGGGCATCCCCGCCGCCTGCATCGCTGCGCACGATCGGCATCAGCCGCGCTTCCCGCGCGAGCACCTGCTGGCCACGTGGCGACAGCAGGTAGTCGAGGAAGCGCCGCGCTTCCTGCGGGTGCGCGCCGGTACGCGGAATCACCGCCGTACGCAGTACCACCAGCGTGTAGTCTTCCGGCTCGACGATGGCCAGCGGTGCGCCCGCATCGATACGCGCCTGCGCATACGAGCCCAGCACGTTGTAGACCAGCGACAACTGGCCGCTGGCCACCTGGTCCAGCAGCACGCCGGTGCGCTCCTCGCGCACCACCGCGTTGTCCCCCAGCGCACCAAGCAGGGCCCCGGCGATGCTGCCGCGCTGGGCGTCCTGGGTCGCCAGCAGGTAGCCCACGCTGCTGCGTTCGATATCGTAGGTACCGACCTTGCCGCGCAACGGCGCCCCTTCCGCGCGCAGCAGGTCCAGGAGCTGTCGACGCGTGTGCGGCGCCTTCGCGGCCGGCAGCCCGCGGGTGTTGTAGACCATCACCACCGGTTCGTAGCTGATGCCGAATGCCTCGCCACGCCATTGCGCCCACGCTGGCAGCGCCTGGGTCTGCAGCGAGCGGTGTGGCAACGCGTGGCCGTCGTTGACCAGCTTGGTCTGCAGGTCCATGCCGCTGGAAATCAGCAGGTCCGGCGACGCAGGCCCGCTGCGGTCGCGCAGGTAACGCGCGTACAGGTCCTGGGTGATGATGTCTTCGTACACCACCTCGCTGCCCGGATGCAGCCGCTGGTAATCGGCGATGACCTCGGCGAAGACCTCGATATCGGTAGTGCCGTGGATGCGCAGCTGCGCGGTGGCGGCGCCTTGGGCGGGGAAGCGGCGTACATCGCCCGGCGCGGCGAGTGCTGGCATCGCCAGCAACAGGGCAACAACAACGACGAACAGGCGGATCATGTGCTGCTCCGGGGCAGGCGGATGGTGGCGACCAGGCCACCCTGCGGTCGATTGCTGAGATCGATCTGCCCGCCATGGCTGTCGACCACCCGCTTGACGATGGCCAGGCCAAGGCCTGCACCGCCGGAGGGTGCGCCCTCGCCGCGCGCGAAACGCTCGAACACGCGTTCGGCATCGGCGGCGGCGATGCCGGTGCCGTGGTCGGCGATGGTGAGCACGGCCTGTCCGCCTTCAGCGGTCAGCGCGATCTGCAAGGGGCCATCACCGCCGTACTTCAGCGCGTTGTCGACCAGATTCTTGATGGCTTCGCGCAGCAGCAGCGCGTCGCCATGCACCTGCACCGGCTCGGCCGTCATCGCCAGCTGCACGCGCGGGGCGGGCCCTGCCTGCGGCAGCGCTTCATGCAGGGCCTGGTGCACGGTCTCGGCCAGGTCCACGGTGGCGAAGCGCTGCAGATGTGACCGATGGATCACGCTGGCATCGCTGAGCAGCTGGTTGAGCAGCCGGCTCATGTGGGTGGCGTTGCGCTCGATCGCCTGCAGGCTGCGCCGCATGTCTTCCGGATCGTCGTCGTCCAGCGCCAGCTGTGCCTGCGCACGCAGCGCGGCCAACGGCGTGCGCATCTGGTGCGCGGCCTCGGCCATGAACGCGCGCAGGGTTTCATTGCTGCTGGACAGGCGCTCCATGAAGCGGTTCAGCGCGGCCACCATCTGGTCCATCTCGCGTGGCACGCGCGCATCGAGCGGTTTCAGGTCGGACGGCTCACGGCGTGACAGTTCGCGCTCGACCCGCACCAGCGGCCGGAACGCGCGGTGCACGCCGAACGCCACCAGTGCCAGCAGCAATCCCGACAGCACGCCGATGGCCAACAGCGCGCGGGTGACCAGTTCCTGCGCCACCGCTTCGCGTGCACGCCGGGTCTGCCCCACCTGCACCTGCACCTCGCCCTGCGCGGAGGCCGCGGCAAAGCTGCGGCCGACCACCACGAAACGCACGATCTCGCCGCTGTAGGGCGCATCGAACAACTGCGGTTGCGTGCCCGGCCGCCGCGGCGACGCAGGCAGGTCACCGTAGCCGGTGATCAGGTTGCCGCGGCTGTCGGCGATCCGGTAGAACACGCGGTCTTCCGGCGCCATCGCCAGAAGGTCCAGCGCGGCATACGGAAGGTCCACCTGCCACTGGCCATCGACCAATGCCACCGAATCGGCGATCGACAGGGCCGACGACACCAGCAGATGGTCGTAGGAGCGGTTGGCGGCGCGCTGGCCGTAGTCGCGTGCAGCGAACAGCAACGCCACCGCGAACACCGCCAGCAACGCGCCCAGGTACAGCAGCAGGGTGCGCCGCAGCGACCCGGGGGCGGCACTTGCGCTGCGCGCGTCAGCCATCGGCATCGGCCGGGCCGTCGCTGGCTTCAAGCAGATAGCCGACACCACGCACCGTGGTGATGCGCAGCGGCGCGCCCGCCAGCTTTCTGCGCAGGCGACCGATGTACAGCTCGATGGCATTCGGCCCGGCTTCGTCATCGAAGCCGAACAGGCCATTGCCGATCTCATCCTTGCCCACCACCTGGCCCAAGCGCCCGACCAGGATCTCCAGCAACCGATACTCGCGGTTGGGCAGCTCGATCGGCTCGCCATCCAGGGTCACCCGGTGCGCAGCGTTGTCGAACTGGAAGCCGCCGATCTGCACCACTTCGCTGGCTTGCCCGCGTGCACGTCGCAGCAGCACGCGGCAGCGCGCTTCGAATTCACGGAAGTCGAATGGCTTGCCGAGGTAGTCATCAGCACCGACATCGAGTGCCTGCACGCGATCTTCGATGCCATCGCGTGCGGTCAGCATCAGCACCGGTGTGCTGTCACCACGCTCGCGCATGCCGGCCAGCACCCGCAGCCCATCCAGTTTTGGCAGGCCGATATCCAGCACCACCAGATCGAAACTCTGGTAACGCAGCACGCTGGCGGCGGCCAGGCCGTCGGCCTGCCAGTCCACCGCGTGACCACTGCGGCGCATGCGACGGATGATCGCATCGGCCAGGTCCGGGTTGTCTTCGACCAGCAGCAGGCGCATGGGCACAACAGTGGGAGGGGAAACGAATGCTACCGCATGGCGCCGCTGCGCTCGCCGGGCATGGCCGGGCGCTACCGATGCTGACCTGTTCCTCCGGTCATGGATCGGCGCCCCTGGGTGCATCGTCGCCGGGTAGCGCCGGGCCATGCCCGGGGAGCGCAGCGGAGACCATTTACGCTGCACCGCACAAACCGCTGACAGGACGATGACAGCTTGCGCGACACAGACTGCGGCCGCGCACCGTCCGGTGCCCACGATTGCCGCGCGCCTGGCGCGCACCTGGGAGGGTTTGTGGAATTGAGCATTGCCTGGCGGCGTCCTGCCGCCATGATGGCCCTGGCTGCGCTGGCCGCGCCGGCCTTCGCCGAAGACGAGCGTCCAGTGACCGCCACGGTGGGCGGCCGCCTGCACCTGGACTTCGCCACCTTCGACAACGACAACCGGGGTACGCCGAACAAGGACGACACCGAGATCCGCCGCGCCTGGGTTGACGTGTCCGGCAAGTTCTTCGTGGTCGACTACAAGCTGGAAGCCGATTTCTCCGGCGACCGTGTCGAGGCCAAGGACGTCTACCTGAGCCGCAGCTTCGGCGATGCCGGTCGCCTCACCGTGGGCCAGTTCAAGCAGTATTTCTCGCTGGACGACCGCACCGGTTCCAACTACGGCAGCTTCTTGGAGCGCGGCAACGCCGGCACCACGCTGGCGCCGCTGTACCGGCTGGGCGCCTCGTGGCAGGCCAACCCGGGCGATTTCACCTGGGCGGCCAGCGTGTACAGCCTGGAGAGCATCGATGCCTGGCAGGTCAAGGGCCGCGCTGCGGGTGGACGCGTTACCTGGGCGCCGTCACCCAGCGAGGGCGACGTGCTGCACCTGGGCCTGTCGCTGGCCCGCGAGGCCTATGACAACCCGGGCGGCAACGGCACCCCGGGCCTGAAGATCCGTCCGCGTCCGGCCGGCCATCTGTCCGACGAAAGCCGCCTGACCCTGGTCGACTTCTCCGCTGGCCGCGATACCGACGTCAACAAGTGGTCGCTGGAATATGCGCAGGTGCGCGGCCCGCTGTCATGGCAGGGCGAGTTCAGCGGCGCCACCTTCGATGATGGCGCCCAGCGCGGTGACGTGATGGCCGCCTACGGCATGCTCAGCTGGTTCGTTACCGGCGAAAGCCGCGCCTACGACCGCAAGACCGGCCGCTTCGCCCGGGTCAAGAACATCCGCCACAAGGCCGGTGCCTTCGAAGTGGCCCTGCGCTACGACCAGATGTGGGGCGCGCAGCACCTCGATGGTGCGCCGGACCTGCGCCGTGGCAGTACCGAAGGCTGGACGCTGGGCGGCAACTGGTACCTGCGCGACAACCTGCGCTTCATGCTCAACGTGATCGAAAGCCGCAACCGCGACCGCCTCGCCGGCGCCACGGTGGATCGCACGCGCGCGGTCACCGGGCGCCTGCAGTTCGACTTCTAACGCGTTTTCCCCGGGCACGCACGCTCGGGCCCCTTCCACGTCCCACGTCCTGTTTCCTCTAGGAGTCCGCAGATGATGCTGAGCATCCTCGGCTTTGGCATGGTCATTACGTTCATGTACTTGATCATGAGCAAACGACTGTCGCCGCTCGTTGCCCTGATCACCATTCCCATCATCTTCGCCCTGATCGGTGGCTTCGCCGCCGGCATCGACGAGATGATGCTGGAAGGCATCAAGAAGATCGCGCCGACGGGCGTGATGTTGATGTTCGCCATTCTCTACTTCGGCGTGATGATCGATGCAGGCCTGTTCGATCCGCTGGTGCGGATCATCCTGCGCTTCGTCAAGGGCGACCCGATGAAGATCGTGCTTGGCACCGCCGTGCTGGCGATGCTGATCTCGCTCGACGGCGATGGCTCGACCACCTACATGATCACCGTCTCGGCGATGCTGCCGCTGTACCAGCGGCTGGGCATGAACGCGCTGAACATGACCTGCGTGACCATTCTCGCTGGTGGCGTGATGAACCTGACCCCGTGGGGCGGCCCGACCGCGCGCGCGGCCACCGCACTGCACGTGGATCCTGCCGATGTGTTCGTGCCACTGATTCCCTCGATGGTGATCGCCTGCGCTGGCGTGCTGCTGCTGGCCTGGTACCTGGGCCTGAAGGAGCGTCGTCGCCTGGGCGTGGTGACCCTGCCCAAGGGCGGCAGCTGGATGGACAACAGCGTGTCCGATGACGGCAACACGCTGCCGACCGTGGAAGACGCCGAAGACACCAAGCGCCCCAAGCTGCTGTGGGTGAACCTGGTGCTGACCCTGGCGCTGATGAGCGCGCTCATCATCGGTGTGCTGCCGATGCCGGTGTTGTTCATGATCGGCTTCGCCATCGCGCTGGTGATCAACTACCCGAACCTGGCCGAACAGCGCCGCCGCGTGGTCAGCCATGCCGGCAGCGTGCTGTCGGTGGTGGCGCTGATCTTCGCCGCAGGCATCTTCACCGGCATCCTCAACAACACCGGCATGGTCGAGGCGATGTCGCACAGCTTCCTGGCGATCATCCCAGACAGCTGGGGCCCGTACCTGGCGGTGATCACCGCCGTGGCCTCGATGCCGTTCACCTTCTTCATGTCCAACGACGCGTTCTACTTCGGCGTGCTGCCGATCCTGTCCGAGGCGGCCGGCAACTACGGCATCACCCCGGTGGAAATGGCCCGCGCGTCGCTGGCCGGGCAGCCGGTGCACCTGCTCAGCCCGCTGGTGCCTTCCACCTATCTGCTGGTGGGGCTGGCCAAGGTTGAATTCGCCGACCACCAGAAATTCACCCTGAAGTGGGCGATCGCCATTTCGCTGCTGCTGATGATCGGCGGCCTGTTGTTCGGGCTCTATCCCTTCACGGCCTGATTTCCTTACCAAGGAGCGTTCTGCAATGACTCTTCGCATCGCCTACGTCACCAGCGGGATGGGCAGTGTCGGCACTGCCATCTGCCAGAGCCTGGCCCGTTCCGGCCATACCGTGGTCGCCGG
Source organism: Stenotrophomonas sp. RIT309 (assembly GCF_000632045.1). Classification (NCBI taxonomy): domain Bacteria; kingdom Pseudomonadati; phylum Pseudomonadota; class Gammaproteobacteria; order Lysobacterales; family Lysobacteraceae; genus Stenotrophomonas; species Stenotrophomonas sp. RIT309. Next base: position 96,402 of record NZ_JFYS01000006.1, on the reverse strand, counting down.
CTGCGCGCCCAACTCGCCGCGCAAGGCCAACTGGCTGCGCGAGCAGCGCGAACAGGGCTTTGATTTCATCGCCTCCGAAGGCAACGCCACCGATTGGGCGTCGACCACCGCGGCCTTCGCCAAAGTGCGTGCCGAGGTCGGCGAGGTGGACGTGCTGGTCAACAACTCCGGCGGCAGCCGCGACCTGCTGTTCCGGCAGATGACGGTGGAGGACTGGAATGCGGTGATCGCCTCCAATCTCAATTCGCTGTTCAACCTGACCAAGCAGGTGGTCGATGGCATGGCCACGCGTGGCTGGGGCCGCATCATCAACATCGGTTCGGTCAGCGCCCACAAGGGCCAGATCGGCCAGGTGAACTACGCCACGGCAAAAGCCGCGATGCACGGTTTCAGCCGTGCGCTGGCCGCTGAAGTCGCCTCGCGCGGGGTCACCGTCAACACGCTGTCGCCGGGCTACATCGCCAGCCAGGCGATCAGCAGCTTCCCACCGGACGTGCTGGATCGACTGGCCGCGTCGGTACCGGTGCGGCGCCTGGGTCGCCCGGAAGAAGTGGCCGGCCTGTGTGCCTGGCTGGCTTCGGATGAAGCCTCCTACGTGACCGGTGCCGACTATCCGGTCAACGGTGGCCTGTACATGGGCTAGCCCTCTCCGCGCAGGGCGTGGGTCTGCTTCCCTCCCCCGGCAGATTCACGCCCTGCGCGGCTTCCCCCACGACGCCGTTCGTTGGTTTTCCGTAAACAAGGTTTCATGTTCCGTTCGCATAGTGGCCGTGCACCACGCCCCCGGGCCGGTGACCATCCCCCATGCAACGGACCATCATGCAGACCCGATACCTGACGATCGCCGTGGCGATCGCGCTTTCCGCCGCCAGCGCCCATGCCGCTGAAGCCACCGACGCCACCGCCGATACCGCGCTGAGCGCGCAGACGCTGGATACCGTCTCGGTCATCGGCCAGGGCGAGACCCGCCAGGTGCAGCGCATCACCACCGTCGACAAGCAGGTGCTGCCGCCGGGTACCAGCGGCCAGAAGATCCTCGACCGCCTGCCCGGCGTGTCGGTGCAGTCCAACGATGCATTCGGTGCCAATGAGGAATCGCAGACCATCAGCCTGCGTGGCTTCGACAAGAGCCGCCTGGGTTACACGCTGGACGGCATCCCGCTGGGCGACAACAGCTACGGCAACTACAACGGCCTGAGCATCGCCCGTGCACTGATCGCCGAGAACCTGGCCGGCGCCGAGCTGTCGCAGGGTATCGGCTCGCTGGGCGTGGCCTCGACCAGCAACCTTGGCGGCACCATCCAGTACTTCTCGATGGACCCGTCCACCGAATTCGGCGGCCGCGCCAGCATCACCGTCGGCGATGACAACCAGCGCCGCGGCTACCTGCGGGTGGACACCGGCGACATCAACGGCTTCTCGGCCTACGTGTCCGGCGTGCACCAGGACCAGGACATGTGGGCCGCGCCGTACCAGAACCAGACCACCCGCCAGTTCAATGCCAAGGCGGTATGGAACGTGGGCGACAACCGCTTCGGTGCCTTCGTCGCCACCTCGCGCGCCAGCCAGGCCAACTATGCCTACCTGTCCAAGGACATGCTGGCGCGCGGCCTGGGTTATGACTGGAACATCTATGCACCGGACTGGGATCGCGCCGTCGCGGCTGCATACTGCGCACCGGGCACCTACAACAAGGCACGCTGTGCATTCAGCGGCGGCGTCAACAGCATCGACGATGCCTACTACCAGAGCCGTGCGCTGCGCGATGACAACCTGTACTCGATCGACGCCGACATCCGCCTGGGTGAACAGGGCCGCCTGAAACTACTGGGCTACCACCACGAAAACCGTGGCCAGGGCCACTGGTGGGCACCGGGCCAGCCGTCCTACCCGGGCACCGACAGGATGCTGCCGATCTCGATCCGCAGCACCAACTACACCATCAACCGCGATGGCGTGACCGCTGCGCTGTCGTGGACGCTGGGCATCCACGAACTGGAAGCCGGCGTGTGGTACGAGCAGAACGACCATAACGTATCGCGCAACTTCTACTACATCAGCGGCCCGTTCCTGGACGACCTCTACCTGCAGAACCCGGACCGTCGCCTGTTCAACCAGGACTTCGACATCCGCACCCGCCAGTTCTATGTGCAGGACCGCATGCGATTCCTCGACCAGCGCCTGACCGTGGACGTGGGCATCAAGAGCCCCAACACGCGCATGACTGCCAAGGCCCAGCCGGGCGTGGAAACCAGCATCGCCTCGGGTACGCTGACCGCCAAGGAATCGGTGCTGCCGCAGCTGGGCGTGGGCTTCAAGCTCAACGCCAACAATGAAGTGTTCGCCTCGTACGCCGAGAACATCGCCGCCTTCGTCGGCGGCGGCAGCGGTGGCCCGCTGCAGGTGTCGCCGGAATCGTTCGCGGCCAGCGCCGGCCTCGAGCCGGAGAAGTCCAAGAGCCTGGAAGCTGGTTTCCGTACCTTCGGCGAGAAATACCAGGCGTCGATCGCGGCCTACAACGTGAAGTTCGACAACCGTCTGCTGTCGTTGAACCCGTGCTCGAGCATCGAGGTAGGCACGCGTCCGGAGTGCGTGACGCGCTTCATCAACGTCGGTTCGGTGAAGAGCCATGGCGCAGAGCTGACCTTCATCCTCAAGCCGGTCGATGGCCTGCAGTGGTACAACGCGCTGTCCTGGAACAAGACCACCTACGAGGATGACTACACCTCGGGCGGTGCGATCGTACCGGTGGCCGGCAAGATCACCGTGGATACGCCGCAGCGCATGGCGTCCAGCGAGATCAGCTGGAACCGCGATGGCTTCTTCGCCAGCCTGCGCGCCAAGTACACCGGCAAGCGGTACTACACCTACACCAACGACCAGTCGGTGCCGGGCGTGACCACCTTCGATGCCGGCGCCGGCTACGACTTCGGCCCGGGCATGGGCCTGCGCAACGTGCGGGTGTCGTTGAACGCGACCAACCTGACCAACAAGCGCTATGCGGGCCAGCTGAGTTCGTTCGCACCGACCGATCCGAAGGGCACGCGGTATGCAATCCATGCGAGTGCGCCGCGGCAGATCTTCATGACGGTGGCGGCGGAGTTCTAAGTCGAAAGCGGGCGCTGCGGCGCATTGATTGTTCCTGCATGGCGCGGGCAGGCAGGCCCATGCAGGACACGCCGTAAACCCGTCCATGGGAGCTCGATGGCGCCATCCATGGCGCCAACGGTCCTGCATGGGCCTGCCTACCCGCGCTGGACAGTTCCCCGCGCCGGCGCGGAGGCAATGGAAAGCAAGAGCAAGAGCAAAAGCAAAGAGCCGGGCAGTGCCCGGCTCTTTGCTTTTCAAGCGCAATCCCTTCGGCGCGGTGATGTGCTGCCGCCCGCGCGGGAAACTGTCTGGCGGCGGTGGGGCACCCTGGCCAGGACCGTGAGGCGCATGGATGCGCCGATCGAGCCCCCATGGATGGGTTTACGGCGTGTCCTGGCCAGGGTGCCCCACCGCCGCCAACCGATATCAATCGAGGCGCCAGCGCATCATCCCGCCAACGCATTTCATTCCGGCGCCAGCTGGTCCATCCGGATGCGGTTGGCGAACAGCGAGAACGCCAGCATGCCAGCCAGGCCGTTGGCCCGGCTCATCCAGTGCGGCAGCCAGCGCGGGGGCTTCAGCACACCCGATTCGAACAGCGGGGCGAACGCGATCGCATCGGTCAGGCTCATCTTGCCGGCGAACAACCAGCGGCAGACCTGCAGGCGATCCTCGGCCAGCATGTGGCGGAAGAAGGTATGCACCGACACCAGCCCGCGCAGGTACACCGTGTCCTTGGTGAAGGCCAGGCCGCCACTCGGCGGCACACCGCGGAATACCCGCTGCGCCGACGCGAAGCTCTCTTCCGGGTTCTGCCCGGCATCGCAGAAGTAGCGGAACACCTCGATGAAGTCCGCACCTTCGCGCGCCATCGCGATCGCCTCGGTACGCAGGCTGATGCGCTTCAGGCGCTCGATGTCGATGCTGCCGGTGATCTGCTCGGCAAACGTCGCCAGTCCTTCCTGGGTGGCCGTCACCCGTGGCGAAGACAGCGCCAGGCTCGGCAGCACCGGCTGCGCGCGACCGTTCAACGCCGTCAACGAATGCACCAGCGCTTCGTGGTGGAACAGCTGCGCGCGATCGTAAGCGCTGAAACGCGCGCTGGTGCGCAGGCGGATGCGGGTCGGTCCGGCAGCCGCCTTCGAGACCAGTTCCGGATCCAGCTGCACCTGGATGATGCGTGATTCGAAAAACGCATCGAGATCATTCTGCAGCTGCAACTGCAGGGCGATGGCCGAGACCGGCACCTGCTCTTCCGGTGCCAGCAGTTCGTGATCCAGTTCGGCAGCAATCTGGATGAAGTGGCGCGCCGCATCGCGCGTGCTCGGTCCGTTGCCCGGCAACGGTTGCTCGGGCGAACCGAACAACTGCATCGAACAGGCATCCACGGCCGCGGTACCGAGGCCTTCCAGCAGCTGCGCTGCCAGATCCCAGCTCTGCGCGGACTGCTGCACGTAATGGCCCAGCGGATGGCTTTCGTCACACTCGGCAGCGAGCGCGGCCAGCGCGCGACGCTCGTCGCTGAAGTCCAGCTTCGGGTAGTCGACCACCGGCAGCGTCGGCTGGCCACGGGCCACGCTGTCCAGGAAGGGTGCCTGCAGTGTCGCCGGCCAGCTGGTCAGGCCCAGCAGGCGGATGCCTCCTACGGCCTCGACCAGGCGCGCATCGAGCGCTGCATGGTGGGCCACGTCACGGTCCAGCGTCGCGGTCGGTTCCATGGGCGGACTATAACGCCCTGCCCGCGCGTTGGTAGGTGCCAACCTTGGTTGGCATCCGCCGACGGCGGGCTTCGGACACCTCCGTGCCAACCAAGGTTGGCACCCACCAAGAGCGGGCAGAGGCCGGCTTCGGACGCCTCCGTGCCAACCAAGGTTGGCATCTACCGGAAGCGGGTTTCCGGCACCGCGGGGTCAACGCCGGCGCGGTTTGCCCGCCGGGCGGAACTGCTGGCTCTTGCCCTTCCGGCCACCGCGTTCCTGCGCGGTCTCGGCCTGGCGCACGGCCAGCTTGGCAGCGGCGGCGGCCACTTCTTCCTTCAACTTGAAGTAGTTCAGCAGCCGGCTCTCTTCGATCTCGCCGGCATCGATCGCCGCACGCACGGCACAGCCGGGTTCCTGCTGGTGCATGCAGTCGCGGAAGCGGCACTGCGCGGCCAGCGCTTCGATGTCGGCGAAACCGCCTTCGGCCAGCGTTTCTTCGCCGGTCGGCTTCAGTTCGCGCATGCCCGGCGTATCGATCAGGCAGGCGCCCATCGGCAGTGGCATCAGTGCGCGGTGGGTGGTGGTATGGCGGCCGCGCGAATCGTTGGCGCGCACTGTATTGGTCTTCATCCGCTGTTCGCCCAGCAGCGTGTTGGTCAGCGTCGACTTGCCCGCACCGGAAGAACCCACCAGCACCACCGTGCGGCCGGGGCCCAGCCACGGCTCCAGCACTGCAACACTGTCGGCATCCAGGCCATTGATCGCATGCAGGGCGATGCCCTGCATCTCCAGTTCTTCCAGTACCGCCAGCGCATCTTCGCTGTACTCGGTCTGGTCGGCCTTGGTCAGCACCACCACCGGTTCGGCACCGCCACCGCCCACCAGCAGCAGGTAGCGTTCAATACGGCGCGGATTGAAGTCAGCATCCAGGCCACAGACGATGAAGACGGTATCGATGTTGGCGGCGATCACCTGCTGGTGGTAATGCTCACCGGCAGCGCCACGCTTGATGGCGGTACGTCGCGGCAACAGGGCAACGATGCGGATGCCATCCAGCAGCACCCAGTCGCCCACCGCCGGCCGTTCGTGGCTGGGGAAGCGCGGGCGCTGCCACTCCGGCAGCGATTCGGCCTTGATCGATGCCTCCGGGCCATCAGCCACCACATAGTGGGTGCGATGCTGCTCGATCACCCGCGCCGGGTGGGCCTGCGGGTGTGCGGCCATCACGGCCTGCCAGTCGGCCTGCTGCGGCGGGCCCGGCCAGGGCCAGCCAATGGTCTGCAGAGCGGTGAAATCGGGGGTCTGGGTCATCGCCGCCATTCTACCTGTGTGGTGCCGCCCAGCCCAATGTTGGCGGGCCCTGCGGCCCTTGCCATGCGCTGCAGCAATTCCGCTACCATGGAAGCCCCATGCCTTTTGCGGCCCACCGCCCATGTCCACTCCCTCGCCCAAACCCCTGGTCATCCGCGAGCGCCTTTCCGAAGTGCGCTACGAAATCCGCGGAGAACTGGCACGGCGAGCCCGGGAGCTGGAAGCGCAGGGCCACAAGCTGATCAAGCTCAACATCGGCAATCCCGGCGCTTTCGGCTTCCGTGCACCGGAACACCTGCAGCGCGCGATCGCCGATGACATGGGCCGCACCGATCCGTATACCCACCAGCAGGGCCTGCCGGTCGCCCGCGAGGCCATCGCCGCCGCCTACGCCCGCCGTGGCGCACCGGATGCCCATCCGGACCGCGTGTTCGTCGGCAACGGTGTCAGCGAGCTGATCGACCTGTCGCTGCGTGCGCTGCTCAACCCGGGCGACGAAGTGCTGGTGCCCTCGCCGGACTACCCGCTGTGGTCGGCCTCGACCATCCTCAACGATGGCCGCCCGGTGTATTACCGCTGTGCCGCCGAGAACGGCTTCCAGCCGGACCCGAGCGAGATCGAGACGCTGGTGTCCTCGCGCACGCGCGCCATCGTGCTGATCAATCCGAACAACCCCAGCGGTGCCAGCTACCCGCGTGAGCTGCTGGAGCAGGTGGTGGAGATCGCGCGCCGCCACAACCTGCTGCTGCTGGTCGATGAGATCTACGACCAGATCCTGTACGACGACGCGGTGTTCCAGCCGGTCGCACCGCTGGCCGGTGACCATCCCTGCCTGACCTTCGGCGGCCTGAGCAAGGTGCACCGCGCCTGCGGCTGGCGGGTGGGCTGGGCGCACCTCAGCGGCGACGACGCGCGGCTGGGCGACTTCCGCGCCGCGCTGGACCTGCTGGGCGCACTGCGCCTGTGCGCCAACGTACCGGGCCAGTACGCCATCGACGCCGCAGTGAACGGCCCGGACACCATTTCGGAACTGTGCGCACCGGGTGGCCGCCTGTATGAAACCCGTCGTGCGGTGATCGAAGCCTGCGAGGCCAGCGAACACCTGTCGCTGGTTGCCCCCGCCGGCGCGCTGTACGCGTTCCCGGCCGTGGTCGGTGCCGCTGCCAAGGGCTTCGACGATCATAATTTCGCGCTCGACCTGATGAACAACGACGGCGTGCTGGTGGTGCCGGGCTCGAGCTTCAACGTGCCTTACCGCCATCACTTCCGCGTGACCCTGCTGCCGGAGGCGTCGGTGATGCGTGACGTGTTCGCCCGTATCGACCGCGCCCTCGCCCGCCGTGCCGAAGACGCCACCAAGGTGGTGCCGCTGAAGCCCCGCCGGTCGGTGGCTTGATCGATGGGCTTGTCGTATCTGGCCCTGGGCGATTCCTACACCATCGGTGAAGCGGTCGCGGTCGACGGCCGCTGGCCGCATCAGCTCGCCGCCGCCCTGCGCGCGCAGGGCATCGCGCTGGGCGACCCGCAGACCATCGCCACCACCGGCTGGACCACCGACGAGCTCGACGCCGGCATCGACGAAGTGGCGCCGCAAGGGCCGTTCGACTTCGTCAGCCTGCTGATCGGCGTCAACAACCAGTATCGCGGGCGTCCGCTGGACGAGTACCAGGTGCAGTTCCAGGCCCTGCTGCAGCGCGCGATTGGTTTTGCCGGCGACCGTGCGGACCGGGTCCTGGTGCTGTCCTTCCCGGACTGGGGCACCACGCCGTACGGTGCAGGCAGCGGACGCGACCTGGGCCAGATCGAACTGGAAACCGACGAGTTCAACGCTGCCGCCGAGGTGATCAGCACCCAGCAGGGCGTGGCCTTCGTCGACATCACCGATATCAGCCGCGACACCGGCGCTGACCCGGCGATGATCGCCGAGGATGGCCTGCACCCGTCCGCACGGATGTACGGGCTGTGGAGCGCGCGTGCGCTGCCGGTGGCCGCACACCTGCTGGGCAGGACGGACTGAGACGATGGACGGCACGCCACGGAACGGCACGCCCCTGCCCTGTTCGCCGCTGGATGCCGGGCAGGCGCGCCTGATCGCCGAGTCCTTCCGGCCGATGCAGGCCTGGGGCAGCCGCCGCGATTACTACTACACGCGCGGCAAGCTGGGCAGCGACCCGCTGTATGACGGCGTACTGCAGCACCTTCCCGATGACGGCCAGCCGGTGCTCGACCTGGGCTGCGGGCTGGGCCTGTTCGCGCATGTGCTTCGCCAGCGCGGCCGCCAGCAGCGGTATCTCGGGGTCGACGTGGACAGCGACAAGATCGCCCGTGCGCAGCGCGCCGGCAGTGGCCTGGCCGACGTACGGTTCGACTGTCTGGATGTGCAGGCGCCGTTGCCGGTGCATGGTGGACATGTGCTGCTGCTGGATGTGCTGCAGTACCTGGACGAAGCGCCGCAACTGGAGCTGCTGCGCGCGGTGAGCGCGCGGGTCGCGCCCGGTGGCCGCCTGCTGCTGCGCACGCCGCTGGCGACCGGCGACCGCCGCGACCGCACCACGCGGGTGGCTGACCGACTGGCCTGGCTGGTCGGCTGGATGGGCACGCGACCGCGCCATTACCCGGATCCGCAGCGGCTGCAGGCCACGCTGGCGGCTGCCGGCATGCAGGTGGCTCCGTTGCGTCCGCTGCATGGGCGCACGCCGTTCAACAGCTGGTTGCTGGTGGCCGAGCGGCCGGGAACTGCGGCCAACGGCTGAGCCCCTCGTGGTGGGCGGCTGTCTACGGGGGCTGCCCGGGCGGGATGGGCTGCGCGGGGACGCCGTGAACCCCTCCTTGGGGGCTTAGCCGCGCCATCCATGGCGCGGATACCCCGCGCAGCCCACCCCACCCGGACACGGACGGTTTACGGGCGCGTCCACCACGGAAGACAGGAGAAAAGCGAAGGGCAAACGCGGGTCGCTTCGCTCTTGCCGCGCTGCGCGCTCGCCGGGCATGGCCCGGCGCCACCGGTCACCTGGCCGGCAGTTCGGCTTTCAGGCCGCGCTCGTCCAGCACCTGCAGCACCCGTTCGATGATGGCCAGGTTGTGGCCATGTGCGGCACCTTCATGCAGCAGCACGATCGCGCCCGGGCGCAGGTCCGGGAGCAGACGCGCCAGCACGCCATCCGGGGTGCAGCCGACGCCGTCGTAACCGCGGGCGCTCCAGCCCACGCGCACCAGGCACAGCTTGCGCAGTACCGGCGCCACGAACGGGTTGGTCATGCCCACCACCGAGCGGTACCAGCGCACCGGTCGCCCACTCACCGCCTGCAGCGCTCGCTGGCAGCCCTCGATCTCCGCCGCCATCGTGCCCGGGCCCAGCCGCCAGAAGCGCGCCTGCGGATGGCTGTGGCTGTGGTTGCCGAGGTCGTGTCCGCGACGCAGGATTTCCTCCACCAGGGCCGGATGCGCCAATACGCGCTCGCCGACCAGGAAAAAGGTCGCCTTCGCCTGGTGCCGGTCCAGCAGATCCAGCACCGCCGGGGTCTGTTCACTGGGGCCGTCGTCGATGGTCAGCCAGACGCTGTTGCCAGCCTCGGGCAACCGGCTCAGCACCGGCGCGTAGAAGCGGCTGTTGGGCAGGAACACCGGCACCATGAACAACGCGTGGCTTGCCACCATCAGGGCCAGGCCCCAGTGCCAGCCCGCCAGCACCCAGACCAGGATCACGGCCAGCTGCGACAGCACCAGCCAGGGCACCCAGCGCCAGGGCTGGGTCGGGATGCGATGCAATGTTCCTGCGTTGGTCATGCCCCATGATGCCATGGGGGGTAGAATTGATGATTCGAATTTTTCGGACCCATGACTGCCATGTCCCTCGATCCCGCCCTGCGTTCGCGCATCGAAACCATCCTCAACGACAACCGCGTCGTGCTGTTCATGAAGGGCCAGCCGTCGATGCCGCAGTGCGGCTTCTCGGCCAAGGCCGTGGGTGCCCTGCAGGACCTGGGCGTGGAGTTCGCCCACGTCAACGTGCTGGCTGACGCGGAGATCCGTGAAGGCATCAAGGCCTATGGCGACTGGCCGACCATCCCGCAGCTGTACATCGACGGCGAACTGGTCGGCGGCAGCGACATCGTGCTGCAGATGGCCGCCAGCGGCGAGCTGAGCAGCGTGCTGGGCCTGGCTGCACCGGACCGCACCCCGCCGCGCATCACCGTCACCCCGGCCGCGGTGGAAATGCTGAAGGGCGCGCTGGCCGATTCGCCGGGTGCGTCGCTGCAGTTGGGCATCGATGCCCGCTTCCAGCCGAACTTCCAGCTGGCCCCGTACGATGAAGGCGCGATCGCCGCCGAGTCCAACGGCCTGCGCGTGCAGTTCGACCTGGCCAGCGCCCGCCGCGCCGATGGCATCACCATCGACTGGGTCGACGACATCCGTGGCAAGGGCCTGGCGATCGACAACCCGAACGCGCCCAAGCCGGTGCAGGAAATCAGCGTGCGTGATGCCGACGACCTGGTGCGTGCCGGCAACGTGATGCTGGTGGACGTGCGCCCGGCCGAAGAACGCGCCATTGCCGCTGTCGGCGTGCCGTTCAAGAGCTTCGATGGCAACGGCCGCGCCGAGCTGGAAGCCCTGCCCAAGGACACCGCCCTGGCCTTCCTGTGCCACCACGGTGGCCGCAGCGCGCAGGCAGCAGAGCAGTTCCGTGCGCTGGGCTTCAGCAAGGTGTTCAACGTCACCGGCGGCATCGATGCCTGGTCGGACGAAGTGGACAACGGCGTGCCGAAGTACTGATCGGCTGCGCTTGATGCACAGGAAAAACGCCGGCGAAAGCCGGCGTTTTCTGTTGAGCCCATCCACGCATGGCGTGGATCTACTCCTTCCGTGTCCCAAGCGCGGGGGCTGACGTTCCGGTTACCCGGCGAACCCGCCTTCGGCCAGGTAATCCAGTTCTTCCGGCGACGGAATGCGGCCAAGCACCGCATTGCGGTGCGGGAACCGGCCGAAGCGGCGGATGATGTCGCGGTGCAGTTCGGCGTACTGCAGGTATTCCTTGTCACCCAGCACGTCGAACATCGCGACCGAGCGGTCCTGGTCCAGCGGATCTTCGGAGTGCTCGAACGGCAGGTAGATGAAGGCGCGCAGTTTGGGGACCAGCTGCAGGTCCAGCCCCTCCTCGATCGCGCGCGTGGCGTAGTGCCGTGCGAGGCCATCGGTGGCATAGGAATGGGCCGTGCCGCGGAAGCAGTTGCGCGGGAACTGGTCCAGCAGCAGCATCAGCGCCAGCGCGCCCTCGGCGCTGCCCAGCCAGTGCTCGCGCGCGCGCGATGCGGCAGCGTGGTGTTCGTCCGCGAACAGCGTACGGAACCGCGCGTCGAACGCATCATCGCGGGCAAACCACTTTTCAGGGCCCGCGTCCTTCCAGAATTCCACCACTTGCGCGGCAACGTCCATCACCTACTCCCCAGGGCCGGCGCGCCGCGCCAGGCCATCATCATCATTCGTCGAAGCGCAGGTGGCGGACCGACTTGCCGTTGCGCCGGATAAGCTTAAGCGCCTCGATGCCGATCTGGATATGGTTTTCCACGAACTGCGAGCTGACCTTGGCGTCGGACGCCTCGGTTTTCACCCCGTCCGGGATCATCGGCTGGTCTGAAACCAGCAGCAGGGCCCCGCTGGGAATGTGGTTGGCGAAGCCGGCAGCGAAGATCGTCGCGGTTTCCATGTCGATGGCCATGCAGCGCATCGCCCGCAGCCGCTCCTTGAAGGCCTCGTCGTGCTCCCAGACCCGGCGGTTGGTGGTGTAGACGGTGCCGGTCCAGTAATCATGGCCGAGGTCGCGGATCATGGTCGAAACCGCACGCTGCAGGGCGAAGGCCGGCAAGGCCGGCACTTCCGGCGGCAGGTAGTCGCCCGAGGTCCCCTCGCCGCGGATGGCCGCGATCGGCAGCACCAGGTCGCCCAGCTCGTTCTTGCGTTTCAGCCCGCCGCACTTGCCCAGGAACAGCACGGCCTTGGGCATCACCGCTGACAGCAGATCCATGATGATCGCGGCATTGGGGCTGCCCATGCCGAAGTTGATCATGGTGATGCCGTCGATGGTGGCGCTGGCCATCGGCCGGTCCAGGCCGATCACCGGCGCCCCGGTCAGCGCGGAGAACGTATGCAGGTAGCCCCCGAAGTTGGTCAGCAGGATGTGCTGGCCGAACTGGTCCAGAGGCACGCCGGTATAGCGCGGAAGCCAGTTGTCGACGATGTCCTGCTTGCTCTTCATGGGCGCTCCGGTACGGCGTGGGGAGCACCATTTTCCGGGAGGCGGTCGTTGCCGTCGAGATGGCCGATGGCGACCCGTGAAAAAGGACACTTGGCAAGCACGCCGCTCCCCGGCTAGCGTCGGTGGGTTGAACACGCTGCCAAGGGGATCTGCATGACATCGACGTTGTTGCGCGCCGGGTTGGGTCTGGCGCTGGTATCGCTGAGCACGGCGCCGGCCGTGGGCGCTTCGCGCTTCGTGGCCGATCCCTACCCGAGCACCTACCAGGCGCACCCCGATGGGCCGCTGCTGATCCAGAACGCAACGGTGCTGACCGGCACCGGCCAGCGCCTCGACAACGCCGATGTGCTGCTGCGCGATGGCCGCATCGTCGCCGTCGGCGATGCGCTGCAGGTCGATGCCAGCGTCACCCGCATCAACGCCGACGGCAAGTGGGTGACGCCCGGCCTGATCGACGTGCACTCGCACCTGGGCGTCTATCCCAGCCCCGGTGTCGGCGCGCACAGCGACGGCAACGAGATGACCGCGCCGGTCACCGCCAACGTCTGGGCCGAGCACTCGGTATGGCCGCAGGACCCCGGTTTCCAGGCGGCGCTGGCAGGCGGAGTGACCAGCATGCAGGTGCTGCCCGGCTCGGCCAACCTGGTCGGTGGCCGCGGCGTAACGCTGAAGAACGTGCCTGCCACCACCTACCAGGCAATGAAGTTCCCCGGCGCGCCGTGGGGCCTGAAAATGGCCTGCGGCGAAAACCCCAAGCGCGTCTACGGTGGCGGCAAGGGCGTGGCACCTGCAACGCGGATGGGCAACGTGGCCGGTTACCGCGCAGCCTTCATCGACGCAGCCGACTACATCGCCAAGAACAAGCCGAAGCCGGCCAAGCGCAAGGGCTGGTTCGGCAGCGACAAGGGCGACAGCGCCGGTGATGCCGGCGGCAAGCGCGACCTCAAGCTGGATACGCTCGCCGGTGCGATCCAGGGCGATATCCGCGTGCACATCCACTGCTATCGCGCCGATGAAATGGCCACCATGCTCGACCTGTCCAAGGAATTCGGCTTCAAGGTGGCCGCCTTCCACCACGGCGTGGAGGCCTACAAACTGGCCGACCGGCTGGCGGCCGAAGGCGTGTGCGGGGCACTGTGGGCCGACTGGTGGGGCTTCAAGATGGAAGCCTTCGACGGCATCGCCGAGAACATCGCGCTGGTCGACCGGCCGAAGAACAGCTGCGCCATCGTCCACTCCGACTCGCCCGAGGGCATCCAGCGCCTGAACCAGGAGGCAGCCAAGGTGATGGCCGCCGCGCGCCGCGCGCACATGCCGGAGATCGCGCCGGAACGCGCGATCACCTGGATGACCGCCAACGCCGCCAAGGCGCTGGGCATCGAGGCGCAGACCGGCACGCTGGAGGCCGGAAAGATGGCCGACGTGGTGATCTGGAACGGCAATCCCTTCAGTTCGTATGCACTGGCCGAGCAGGTGTTCGTCGATGGCCGCCGTGTGTACGACCGCAGCACGCCATCGGCAACGCCGCGGTCGGATTTCCAGCTTGGACAGGAGTTGCGCTGATGGGCATGTTGAACAAGCGCCGCCGGGCATGGCCCGGCGCTACCTTGGTTGCGCTGTTGGTGATGACAACCGCAGCCTCGGCGCAGGACCTGCTGGTGCGCGGTGCGACGGTCGCTACCGCCAGCGCACGTGGCAACGTGGAAGATGCCGATGTGCTGGTGCAGGGCGGCATCATCCGTGCGGTGGGCCGGGGCCTGTCCACACCGGCCGGTGTGCCGGTGGTCGAAGCCAAGGGACGCATGCTGACCCCTGCCCTGTTCGGTGGCATCACCGAGATCGGCATCGAGGAAGTATCCGGTGAATCAAGCACGGTCGACAGCGCACTGAAGATCGGCGAGCAGCCGCTACGCCCGGAGTTCGACGTGACACTGGCCTATAACCCGGCATCCGTGCTGATTCCGGTGGCGCGCCTGGACGGCATCGGCTTCACTGCGCTGGGCGCGGCCACCGGCGGTGGCTTCGTCGCCGGCCAGGGCGGCGTGGTGCGTTTCGATGGCAGTGCCGACCCGATCGGCCCGCGCGCGCTGTTCCTGCGCCTGGGTGCTGCAGCATCTGAACTGACCGGTCAATCGCGCGCGGCGCAGTGGATGCTGCTGCAGCAGATGGTGGACGAGGCACGCGGCCAGGTGGCCGCCGATTCGCCGCATGCGCTGCTGACCCCGGCCGGCCGCCGCACGCTCGCCCGCTATCTGTCCGGGCAGGGCCGCATCGTGGTGGAAGTGGACCGCGCGGCCGACATCCGCCAGCTGCTGCGCTGGGCGGCCCGCGAGAGGGTGAAGATCGCCGTCGCCGGCGGTGCCGAGGCCTGGCAGCTGGCACCGGAACTGGCAGCGGCCAAGGTGCCGGTGTTCGTCGACGCACTGGGCAACCTGCCGACGACCTTCGACCAGATCGGCGCCACCTTGGAAAACGCCGCGCGGTTGCAGCGCGCGGGCGTACCGGTGGCCTTCGCCCAGCGCGATGATGCCTCGCACAACGCACGCAAGATGCGCCAGCTGGCCGGCAATGCGGTGGCCAACGGCCTGCCCTGGGCCGACGGACTGGCCGGGCTGACCCGGGTACCGGCCGAGGTGCTGGGCGTGGCCGACCAGATCGGCAGCATCGAGCCGGGCAAGCGTGCCGACCTGGTGCTGTGGGAAGGCGATCCGCTGGATGTGGCGCACTATGCCGAGCAGGTCTGGCTGGGCGGCCGCGCGATGCCGATGCGCTCGCGCCAGACCGAACTGCGCGACCGCTACCTGCAGCGCAACGCGCAACCCTGACCGCAACCAGGAGCCATCGATGCCCACCCTGCGCTGGTATTTCGACTTCGTCTCGCCCTATTCCTACCTGCACTGGCAGAAGGTGAAGCAGCTGCCGCAGTTCGGGCGCATCCAACCGGTGCCCATCGCCTTTGGTGCGGTACTGCACCATCTGGGCAACCTGGGCCCGGCGGAGATCCCGGCCAAGCGCCGCTTCATGTACCGCCAGCTGCTGTGGACCGCGCAGGCCGAGGGCACGCCACTGCGCTTCCCGCCCGGGCACCCGTTCAATCCGCTGGCGGCCCTGCGCCTGTGCCTGGCCGCCGGTGCCAGCACTGCGGCAGTGGACGTGCTGTTCGATTGGATCTGGCGCGACGGCCACGCCGGCGACACGGCCGAGGCCCTGCGCGAACCCGCCGCCCGGCTGGGTATCAGCGACGTAGAGGCGGCCATTGGCGAGCCGGCCATCAAGGAGCAACTGCGACGCAACACCGAGGCGGCGATCGAGGCCGGGGTGTTCGGCGTGCCGACCCTGGCCATCGACGGCGAACTGTTCTGGGGCAACGATACCCACCCGCTGATGGCGGCGGTGCTGGACGACCCCAGCCTGCTGGACCGGCCGGACTGGCAGCAGGCGGTGGCCCTGCCGGTGGCGGTGCAGCGCAGTCGCTGAACAGGGAGCGGCGCGTTTCCCTCGCGCGCCCGCCCCCGTTTTGAGATAGTTTTCACATTTCCGAACCTACAACCGCCCTGGAGGGGGAGCCGCGGATGCGCATCGGAATCGTCGTCGACTCGGCCTGCGACCTGCCGCAGGACTTCATTGCCGAGCACAACATCGTGCTGCTGCCGATCACCGTGCGGATCGGCGAAGCGGTGCTCGCCGACCACCGCGACGAGCAGGCAACGCTCAGCTTCCTGCACGCGCACGTCGCCGAGCACGGCGCCGAAGCGGAGACCATCCCCTTCAGCGTCAACCAGATCCGCGACCTGTTCCTGCAACGCTTGGTGATCGACTACGACCATGTGTTCTGCATGACCATCACCAAGACCCGCAGCCCGATCCACGACAATGCACTGCAGGCCAGCTTCGCCATCCTCAACGACTACAAGCCGGTGCGGCAGGCGGCCGGCTTCAACTCGCCGTTCGCGCTGCGCGTGCTGGATACCCAGAACCTGTTCGCCGCCCAGGCGGTGACGGCGGTGGAAGCGGTGCGGCTGCGCGCCAGTGATGCCAGCGTGCAGCAGATCCGCGAGCGCCTGGAAGAACTGGCCGGCAACGTGCACGGCTACATGGTCACCCGCGACCTGTACTACATGCGTGCCCGCGCCCGGCACAAGGGCGACCGAAGCGTCGGCCTGCTCAGCGCCGCACTGGGCAGTGCGCTGGACATCAAGCCGGTGTTGCATGGTTATCGCGGGCAGACCGGGCCGGTGGCGAAGATCAAGGGTTTCGACAATGCCGTGCTGAAGCTGTTCGGCGTGGTCGGCCAGCGCGTACGCGCCGGCCTGATGACGCCGACCGTGTGCGTCAGCTACGGCGGCGAACTGGACGAGCTGCGTGCCCTGCCCGGCTATGCGCAGATGAAGGAGGTCTGCGCCGGCCATGGCGTGACCGTGTACGAATCGGTGATGAGCCTGACCGGCATGGTCAACGTCGGCAAGGGCGCGGTCACCGTGGGTTTTGCCGATGGGCCGCATCGATTTGAATGAAGGCCAACCGCGCTCTGGAATCTGCACATCGATTCCACCGCGCCTATGCCAGCCTAGCCGCACCTCAAGGAGATCAACATGCCTGCGCAGTACCACATCAGCCTGCCCGAACCGTCCAAGGCCCGCGGCAACGACCCCGACCTGTCTTTCCATTCGCAGGGCGCTGCCGGCTTCGCCGAAGAACTGCAGAACGCGCTGCGCAATGGCAGCCTGTTCGAGCGCTGGCGCGACAAGCAGCCGGACCCGGATGCGGTGGAGCCGCAGTGGGGCGCGACCGATCCGGAGGCCACCGTGACCGGTGAGCAGAAGGACCTGCGCATCAACCTGGTGGCCACCACCCGCATCGACAGTGACGTGTTCAAGCAGCGCCTGCGCCTGCTGGCCGGGCACCACTGGGAACTGCGCGACGTGCGTTGAGTTCCGCCTCTGGTAGGCGCCAACCTTGGTTGGCGCTTTCCTGAAGGCTGCCAACCAAGGTTGGCCACTACCGGCTTCACCTTGCCGAGCTGCCGGCCAGCGGCCGGCACTACCCGGCACCTGGGTGTGCTGGTATCGTGCCGCCGCCAACGGTGACCGCACGGATTGCACATGGACCCCAAGCTGAAAGCGCTCATCGAGCAGACCAACCTGTCGGACCTGCTGCCGCCGGCGCCTCGGGAAATGGACCTGCAGCAGCCGGTGGCACCGCCGGAACCCGCAAAACCGCAGCCCGCCCGTTCCACCAGCGATGCACTGCAGGTGCATTTCGGTGGTACCGACATGGTCGGAAAGCTCGCCAATGCGCCCACCAGTGGACGGATAAAGACCTTCGCCATGATCCTGCTGGGCGGGCCGACCATCGTGTTCGGCCTGCTTCTGCTGGGCATGGTCTGGACCGAGCCGGGCAAGTCAGTGCTCGCGCTGGTCTACGGCACGGTCATCGCAGCGGTGTTGATCGGTATCTGGCCTTATCTGCTGTTCCGCAAACGCGAAAAGCCGGCGGCCTGACGCGGGCTGCCTGCCAGGATAGTGCCGGCCGCTGGCCGGCTACTCATGCAGACGGCACCTGCCGGCCAGCGGCCGGCACTACCCATCCTGCGCCTTACCAACCGCCGCCCAGTGCGCGATACAGCTCTACGCGTGCAATCGCGGCGGTCGCCTGGCTGTTGGCCAGCGCGGCCTGGTTGTCCAGCGCGATGCGCTGGGTGCTCAATACATCCAGCATGTCGACCACGCCGGCCTGGTACTGCCGACGCGCCGCACCCAGCGCCGTCTCGCTCTCATCCACCGCCACGTGCAGCTGCGCGGCACGCTGCTGTTCGGCGGCATAGCCGTCGATGGCATCGTCCACTTCATGCCAGGCCTGCAGCACGGTACGGCGGAACTGCAGGGCTGCCTGTTGCTGCTGCAGCCTGCTCAGCGCCAGGTTGGCCTTCAGGCGTCCGCCCTGGAAGATCGGCGGGCTGATCGACGGGCCGATACTGAAGCGATGCGCGTTCCAGCCATCCAGATCATCCAGCTGCCTGGCCTGGAAACCGGCATCGCCATTCAAGGTGATGCGCGGCAGGAAGCTGGCCTTGGCCACGCCAATTCCCGCCGTGGCAGCATGCAGTGCAGCCTCGGCACGGCGGACATCCGGGCGACGCTCGGCCAGTTCACTGGGCACGCCCACGGCCACGGTCGGCAACGCGGGCCAATCGCGGCGCGCGCTCTGCAGCTGCGTATCCAGTGCCTGCGGCGGCTGTGCCAGCAGGAACGCGAGTGCATTGCGCAGCTGCGATTCGCGGTGCCGCAGCGGTGCGATGCGAGCCTGCAGCGATGCCACCTGCGCCGCCGCACTGGAGACCTGCAACGTGCTGGCCACGCCCTGGCGCTGGCGCGCTTCGGTCAGCCGCTTGATGTCGTGGGCGATGCTGAGGTTGTCCTCGGTGATGGCCAGCAGCTGGCGCGTTGCGCGCAACTGCAGGTAATCACGCGCGGTCTCGGCCAGCAGCGCGATGCGCGCCGCGTGTGCATCTTCCTCAGCCATCTGCACGCGTGCGTCGGCCGCTTCCACCTGACGGCGTACGCGTCCCCACAGATCCAGTTCCCAGCTCATGCCGATGCCGGCCTGGAACAGCCCATAGTCATCGCGACCGCCATTACCGGACGGATCGTTCAGGCCTACCTCGCTGTTGCGCGCGCGTACGCCACTGGCAGTGGCGCCGACGCTGGGCAGCCGGTCGGCCGCGGTGACGCCACGCGCGGCGCGGCTCTGCTGCACCCGGTTGGCGGCCAGCTGCAGGTCGAGATTGGCCTGCAGTACCTGCGTCGCCAGTTGCCCCAGCAGCGGATCATCGAAACCGGACCACCAGCTGGCGTCGTCATCCAGCGCAGCTGAAGCCACCGCTTCGCCCTGCCACTGCGTGGGCAGCTCGGCCTGCGGGCGCACGAAGTCCGGGCCCAGCGTGCAGGCGGTCAACGCCGTGCACAGTGCCGCTGCAGCCAGTCCACGCGGGAATACGCGGATCATGCGCCTTCCCCGCCCGTGCGGTGCCGCTCGCGCTGCGCACTCTGCACCCGCTGCGGACGCTGCAGATCCACGCTGGCTTCCACCGACATGCCGGCACGCAGTTGGCCCAGCAATGCCTGCTCCGGCTCTAGCACGATCTTCACTGGAATGCGCTGCACCACCTTGGTGAAGTTGCCGGTCGCGTTTTCCGGCGCCACCGCGGCGAACGTCACCCCCGTGGCCGGGGCGATGCTGTCGATATGGCCACGCAGCCGCGTGCCGGGGAACACGTCCACCGTCAGTTCGACCTGCTGCCCCGGCTGCATGCGGGTCATCTGCGTTTCCTGGAAGTTGGCGACAACGAAGGCGCGCTGCAGCGGCACCACCGCGGCCACCGGCGTGCCCGGGGTCAGGTAGGCGCCGACGCGCACTGCGCGGCGTCCCACCACGCCATCAATCGGTGCACGCAGCTCGGTGTGCGAAAGATCCAGTTCGGCACGCGCCTGCGCGGCTTCGGCGCGCTGCACGGCCGCCTGTGCGGCCTGCACCCCGGCAGCGAGGATGTCGGTGCGCTGGCGTGCGGTCGACAACGCGGCCTGTCCCTGTTGCAGATGTGCACTGGCCACGGCCTGCTTCGACTGCGCCTGCTGCGCGTTCTGCACGGTACCGGCACCGTTGCGGGCCAGCTCGCGGTAACGCTGCTGGTCGGCGCTGGCCAGGGTCAGTTCGGCGCGGCTGACATCCACACTCGCCTGGGCGTGTTCGATCAGCGAGCCCTGCTGTGCCAGCGCCGCCTGCGCGTTGGCCAGCTGCGCGCGCGCATTGCCCAGGTCGGCGCGGGCGGCCAGCAACGCGACCTGGTAGTCGCGGTCATCGATGCGGGCCAGCACGTCACCGGCCTTCACCGCTTGGTTGTCCTGCACTTCCACCGCGCTGACGAAGCCAGCGATCTTCGGTGCGACCACGGTGTAGTCGGCGACCACATAGGCGTTGTTGGTGGTCTGGTGGCGGCCATCGCGCAGCAGCAGCCAGGCACCACCGGCCAGAAGCAGTACGCCCAGGCCGAGGCCCGCGTTGAGATACGTTCGATTGATTGTCATGGGGGAGTTCCTGCGAAGGGGATCAGGCCACGGCACGTGGCGGATGGATGCGGGTGGGCATCCAGGCAATGAGGGGAATGAAGGCCAGCGCGACCAACGCGACCAGCAGGTAGAGATCGGCCGAGGTCAACGCCTGCACCTGCGCATGCAGGCGCGCGCCAAGCTGCGGCCCTTCGGCCAGCCACGGCTGTTCGCCAAGTCGCTCGACCAGCACGGTGGAGTGGAAATGGCGGCGTCCCTGCGCGACCGCTTCCAGCACGCCGCTGGCCAGCACCGCAGCAAAGCCCTTGACCGTGTTGAACCACGCCGAGGCAAAGGGACCGTCCTGTGGCGCCAAGCCGCCGGTGGCCAGCATCAGCAGCGGCAGCACCGCCATCGGCTGCGCAAACACCTGCAGCAGCTGTACCCACAGGAAGTTGTCGCGTATCCAGCTGACGTCCAGATGCGCGCCCAGCCAGCAGGCCAGCGCCAGCAGCGCCAGCCCGGTGGCCTGCACCCAACGGCAATCGATCGCACGGATGTTCAGCAGTGCGGCGACCAACGGCAGCGCGATGACCTGCGGCACCGCCACCCACAGCAGCATCGGCGCGGTCTGTTGTGGGCGATAGCCCTGCACGCTGGCGAGGAAGCCGGAAGGAATGGAGATCACCGCCAGCAGCACGAACAGCACGCCACCGAGGGTAATCAGCGAGTAGCTGAGGTTGCGGTTGGCCAGCAGCTGCAGCTTGAAGAACGGCAGTGGATGGAACCACTCGTTGATGAAGAACAGCACCAGCAGACCCGCACCACCCCCCAGCATCAGCGTGATCAACGACGAGTCGAACCAGTTCAGGCGCGGGCCCTGCACCAGGCCCAGTACCAGCAGCACCAGCGCCGGCAGGCCGAGCATCAGGCCGACGCCGTTGAACTGTGCGAAGCGCTCCAGCCGCAGGGGATCCTGTGGCAGGCCCCAGCCGACCATCGCCATCGCCGCCAGGCAATACGGCACGATCTGCCAGAACGCCCAGTGCCAGCCCACCTGCTCCACCCAGAATGCGGCCAGCGGGGTGCCCATGCTCGGCCCGAAGGTGGCGGTCAGTGCGTAGGCGGCCAGACCGTACAGCTTGATGCCCGGCGGCAGGAAGCGCAGCGCCACGCTCATCAGCAGCGGCGGCAACGCGCCCCCACACAGGCCCTGCAATGCGCGCAGCAGCAGAAAGGTCTGCAGGTTGGGGGCGAGCGGGCACAGCACGCCCAGCACCATGAAGCCGCCGATCATCGCCAGCGCAAAGCGGCGCAGCGAGAAGGTGGCTGCGCACCACGGTGCGAATGCCATCGCGCTGACCGACATGGCGCTGTACAGCGCCACGATCCAGCTGCCGTCATCGACGCTGAAACCCATCGCACCGCGGATGTCGGCCAGCGCGACCTTGGTGACGTTCTCGTTGAAACCCGACACCAGCACTGCCAGCAGCACACCGCACAGCCCAACCAGGATGCGCCGGTCGAAGCCGGGGGCAGCGACGGGCCGGGGCGCTGCCGGCGCCGCGGGCATGGCGGCCGGCGTGCTCACTGCCGGCTGCCGATCCGTGCAGTACACGGCATATATGGAGACATTGGATTGCGCTCAGTGAAACTTTCGGGAGCGCAGTCTAGAAAGGCCGTTGCCTGCGAAAAATGGCGTGCCCGGCATCGCAGGCGTGCGTACAACGCACGCCCGCGGGCAATCAGTGGTGGGCCGCCTCGACCGAATCGCACATGCCCTTGATCGCCCGCCGCAGCCACTGGTGGGCCGGGTCGTTGTCCATGCGTGGGTGCCAGGCCTGCACCAGCGCTACGGTCCGCACCGGCACCGGCAGCGGGAACATCCGCAGCGGCAGGCCCATGCGGGTGATGCGGTCGAGCATCACGCTTGGCATCTGCGGCAGCACCAGGTCCGAATCGGCGGCAGCAAAGATCGCGCCGTGGAAGGTAGGGATGACCACCGCCACCCGTCGTTGCAGGCCAAGCGCTGCCAGCTCTTCGTCGATCGGGCCATGCGCAAGCCCGCGCCGGGACACGGCGATGTGGTCGCACGCGGCGAAGCGCTCGACACTGATGTCGCCGTCGAACAACGGATGATCCTCGCGTGCCGCGCCCAGCAGCGAGGTGGTGAACAGGTGCTGCACCTTGGTTTCCGGGCTGTGCTTGCCGG
The DNA here is from genome assembly GCF_000632045.1 of Stenotrophomonas sp. RIT309. Taxonomy (NCBI): domain Bacteria; kingdom Pseudomonadati; phylum Pseudomonadota; class Gammaproteobacteria; order Lysobacterales; family Lysobacteraceae; genus Stenotrophomonas; species Stenotrophomonas sp. RIT309. Next base: position 73,791 of record NZ_JFYS01000006.1, on the reverse strand, counting down.
CCGTGCTGATGTACAGGTCGATCCGCCCCTGCACCATCGCATCGTCATCGGTATCGCCTTCGGGCACGAAGCGCAGCATGCAGCGCGGTGCCTGCTGGCGGAAGACATCACGCAGGCGGCCGCCATAGCTGCCGATGAACACATCGTTGGCGCGCACGCTGAACGTTCGTTCCAGCGTGACCATGTCGACCTCGCGGCCCGCATTGAACACGCGGTGTGCCTGCTCGATCACATCGCGCACCTGCTCACGCAGTTCCAGCGCGCGTGGCGTGGGAGCGAGCCCACGGCCGGCGCGCACCAGCACCGGATCACCCAGGGCTACCCGTACCCGGCCCAGGGTACGGCTCATCGCCGGCGCACTGAGATTCATCCGTCGCGCAGCGGCCGCCACGCTGCATTCGTCGATCAGCACATCCAGTGCCAGCAACAGGTTCAGGTCCGGCAAGGGCATGGCAGTCTCCCGCAAATGGGATGACTCTACTGCAATCCAGATCATCCATAATTGCGTTGTACGCACGCATTGACTGCGGCGCACGGCATGGGTGCGCGCGACGACATCAGCGACCATCAGCGCCCTGCAAAGGAGCTTTCCATGTTCAACACCCTGCTGGTCGCGCTTGATGGCGGCCCCCAGCACGACCGCGTGCTGGACCTGGCCGCCACCATGGCCGGCCCCCGCAGCCGCCTGCACCTGCTGTGCGTGCTTGACCCCGAATTCGCACTGGCCGCTGGTGCCACCGATGCCGACCGCCGTGAGTATCCCGCCGCCGCCCGGCAGCAGGCGCATGCCGAAGCGGTACTGGCCGACGCCCTGGCCGAGCTGCGCGAGCGCGGCGTGGACGCCATCGCACAGCTGCCTTGCGGCGATCCTGGCGAAGTGATCAGCGCGCAGGCGCGTCGCCTGCAATGCGACCTGATCGTCATCGGCCACCGCCATCTGTCACGCCTGCAGCGCCTGTTCGAGCCCTCGGTGGGGCAATGGACGATCGACCATGCGCCTTGCCCGGTGCTGGTGGAAACACGTGATCCGTAGGTATCGCCAGCATGGCAATGTACTGGCCTGCGGCGGCCTGACGCGGGCTGCCTGCCAGGGTAGTGCCGGCCGCTGGCCGGCAACGCCTGCGCCTGCTGGATCCGACCGGGCGGTCGCGCCAGCCCCGATCAACCACGCACTTTCCTGCCGTGGCAGTCGCGCAGCCATGCTCAACAGTCCAGCGTGTCGTGCGCGCCCCCGTCGTCGTCCAGCACGTGTGCGTGCAGGATCACCTGGTTGCGGCCCGCACGCTTGGCCGCGTACAGGCCGGCATCGGCATCGGCCAGCAACTGTTCGGCGGTGGCCAGCGCCGGCGGATGCAGGTAACCCACGCCCACGCTGATGCTGACCCGGCCTTCCGGCAGCGGCAGCGCTTCCACCGCCTCGCGCAGGCGCTCGGCCAGCGCCAGCACACCCGACAGTGGGCTGCCGGGCACGATCACCGCGAATTCCTCACCGCCATAGCGCGCCACGCTGTCGGCCGCGCGCCCGGCGGTGGCCTGCAGCACCGCGGCCACCGCCTGCAGGCAGCGGTCGCCGGCAGGATGACCGTGCTCGTCGTTGAATGCCTTGAAATGGTCGATGTCCACCAGCAGCAATGCCAGTTCGCTGCCGCTGCGACGCGCCCGGTTCCATTCGGCCAGCAGCAGCGTATCGAACTGACGGCGATTGGCTACGCCGGTCAGGCCATCCTGCCGCGCCATCTGATCCAGGCCGGCCTGTCGTTCCAGCAGGTCGAGCTGCAGCAACGTGCTGCGCAGGCTGAAGCCAAGCGTTGCCACCACGAACCCGGTCAGCGCCAACGGCCGCGCGTGGTCCACCACCAGGGTGCCGACCACCAGCAGCAACAAGGGCAGGATGATCGGTCCACCGGCCTGCACCAATCGCAGCAGGCGAGGATGCAGCACGAAGCCCGGTGCGGGTGCCTGACGCAGCGCCAGCAGCGCCAGCAGCAGGAACGGCAGGTCGATCAGCAGATCGTTGTAGGCGCCGAACGACTGCTCGGCGGTGTAGTGATTGATGTAGAACGCCAGCAGCAGATAGGACAGCGCATACAGCGCCAGCGCGCGGTAGAAGCTGCGCCGTTCAGGCGCATCGCCGGCGACCCAGCGCACCACCGCGAAACCGGCGATGCACAGGTTCTGGATGTCGAACATGCGCTGCATGTGCGCCATCGCCTGGTCGTCGATATCGATGCGGTCGGCGAAGGACTGGGTATGCACGAAGAACAACACGCCCAGCAGGGCCGCCATCACGCCGTCGATCAGGCTGATGGTCCAGCGTTCGCGACGGGCGCGGGCCAGGATGAACACCAGCGGCACACCGTACAGCACATACAGCAGCAGGCTGGCGCGCGGGGTGATGTCGGCCCGTCCGGCGCCCAGTGCGTCGGCCATGTTGAAGGCCATGCCACCGGCCCAGAGCAGCAGCGCCACTGCAGTGGCACGCCAGCCCAGCGCAGCACGGTCGCGCTGACCGCGCCACAGGCAGGCCGCAGCCGCCAGCAGGGGTGCCACGGTCAGGAACACGAACGATCCCTCACCGGCCGCACCCGGCCAGAACGCCACGACCACGCCATGGCAGATCAGGAACATCAGCGCCAGCACAACCAGCATGCATCCCCCATGCGCAAGGCCGTATGGCGGCACGATAGCGCGCCGGCACGCCACAGCGGCGTGATCCACTGCGGCAAAACGGCACTCCGGGCACACGCTCTGGTCGTGCCGGCCACTGGCCGGCAACCCCAGGGAATCACGGGTCTGCAGGTTGCCGGCCAGCGGCCGGCACTACCAGCAAAACGTCAGGCGTGCAGCGCGCGGGCGTGGTGCGCGATGTGCTCGCCGATGAAGCTGGCGATGAAGTAATAGCTGTGGTCGTAGCCGGGCTGCAGGCGCAGGCTCAGCGGATGACCGGCAGCATCGCAGGCCTGCTGCAGGCGCTGCGGCTGCAGCTGGCTGTGCAGGAACTCATCCCCCTCGCCCTGGTCAACCAGCAGCGGCAAGCGCTCGCCGGCGTGGGCCACAAGTTCGCAGGCATCCCACTGCGCCCAGTCGGCCGGGTTGTCACCAAGGTAGGCGGCGAATGCCTTCTGCCCCCACGGCACGTGGCTGGGTGCCACGATCGGCGAGAACGCCGACACGCTGCGGTAGCGGCCGGAGTTGCGCAGCGCGATCACCAGCGCGCCATGGCCGCCCATCGAATGGCCACTGATGCCTCGTGCGTCGGTGGCCGGGAAACCCGCCTCGATCAACGCCGGCAGCTCGTGAGCGACGTAGTCGTGCATGCGGTAGTGCTTGGCCCACGGCTGCTGTGTGGCGTTGAGATAGAAACCCGCGCCCTTGCCCAGGTCATAGCCCTCGGCATCGGCCACGTCATCGCCGCGTGGGCTGGTGTCCGGGGCGACGATGATCACGCCGTGCTCGGACGCATAGCGTTGCGCGCCGGCCTTGGTGATGAAGTTCTGCTCGGTGCAGGTCAGCCCGCTCAGCCAGTACAGCACCGGCAGCTTCCGGGTTTCCGCCTGCGGCGGCAGGTACACGGCGAACTGCATGTCGCAGCCCAGCGTGGTCGAATGATGGCGGTAGACATCCTGCCAACCGCCGGCACAGGCGCGGTGTTCGATACGTTCCATGAGGTTTCCTCCCGAGGGACGGCAGGCAGGCGCCTGCCGCCCGGCGCGGCTCAGTAGTGGACGACCGAACGGATCGACTTGCCTTCATGCATCAGGTCGAAGGCTTCGTTGATCTTGTCCAGGTCCATGGTGTGGGTGACGAACGGGGCCAGCTCGATATCGCCCTTCATCGCGTCTTCGACCATGCCCGGCAGCTGGCTGCGGCCCTTCACGCCACCAAACGCGGTGCCCATCCACTTGCGGCCGGTGACCAGCTGGAACGGGCGGGTGGAGATTTCCTGACCGGCACCGGCCACGCCGATCACCACGCTCTGGCCCCAGCCACGGTGCGCGCATTCCAGCGCCGCACGCATCACGTTGACGTTGCCGATGCACTCGAAGCTGTGGTCCACGCCCCAGGTGGTCATCTCCACGATCACCTGCTGGATCGGCTTGTCGAAGTCCTTCGGGTTGATGCAGTCGGTGGCGCCGAATTCGCGGGCCAGCTCGAACTTGGACGGGTTGGTGTCCACCGCGATGATGCGCCCGGCCTTGGCCTGGCGCGCACCCTGGATGACCGCAAGGCCGATGCCGCCCAGGCCGAACACGGCCACGCTGTCGCCTTCCTGCACCTTGGCGGTGTTGTGCACCGCGCCGATGCCGGTGGTCACGCCGCAGCCGAGCAGGCAGACATGCTCCGGGTTCGCTTCCGGGTTGATCTTCGCCAGCGACACCTCGGCAACGACGGTGTATTCGCTGAAGGTCGAGCAGCCCATGTAGTGGTAGATCGGCTCGCCGTTGTAGCTGAAGCGGCTGGTGCCATCGGGCATCACGCCCTTGCCCTGGGTGGCACGCACCGACACGCACAGGTTGGTCTTGCCGCTCTTGCAGAACAGGCATTCACCACATTCGGCGGTGTACAGCGGAATGACGTGGTCACCCGGCTTGACGCTGGTCACGCCCTCGCCCACCTCCACCACGATGCCGGCGCCTTCATGGCCCAGCACCACCGGGAACAGGCCTTCCGGATCATCGCCGGACAGGGTGAACGCATCGGTGTGGCAGACACCGGTGTGGGTGATCTTGACCAGCACTTCGCCCGCCTTCGGCGGGGCGACGTCGATCTCGACGATCTGCAGCGGCTGGCCGGGACCAAAGGCGACGGCGGCACGGGATTTCATGATGGCACTCTCCAGAAAGGGCTTGCGGAAAACAGGATGCGCGGCGCTGTGTCGCGCCGTCGTTCACTTCAGGTACGAGCGGATCAACGCGCTCATGTCGCGCACGCGTTCGGCGCGTTGTTCATCGGAGGCGGCGGGCTGGCCGAACTCCTCGCGCAGGTGCGCTTCCATCACTTCGGACATCAGGCCGTTGACCGCGCCACGGATGGCGGCGATCTGCTGCAGCACCGGCCCGCAGTCGGCGCCGGCTTCCAGCGCGCGGTCCAGCGCATCGCACTGGCCGCGGATGCGGCGCACGCGGGCCAGAACCTTCTTTTTCTCTTCGGGAGAGTGCGGCATCGCTGGCCGGCCTCGGAACTATACTGGGGGATAGTATACAGGAGCCGATCCGGACCTCAATCAAAGGCCCCCTCTGCGGCCAGCCGGGTCAGCTCTTCCACCACGTAACGCACCTTCGGTCGCAGATGCCGCGTCTGTGGCCACAGCGCATGGATGTCCACATGGTGCTGCGTGCAGTGGTCCAGTACCGACTGCAACGCACCGGATTCCAGGTGATGGCGCACCAGTGACATCGGCATCTGGCAGATCCCCAACCCGGCGATGGCCCCCTCGATCACCGCATCGCCATCATTGAGCTGATGGGTGGCACTGGGGATGAAGCTGCCGTTGGTGCCCTCGCTGCCGATCCGCCACGCCACCGACTGGCCATGACGGAAGCCGACCACGCTGCGATGGTCGCGCAGTTCGTCCAGCGTCTGCGGCACACCATAGGCCTGCAGGTAGGCCGGCGACGCGCAGGTCACCAGGCGCTGGCTGGCCAGCTTGCGCGCGACCAGGTGCTCGGCGTGATGCAGACCGCCAAAGCGGATCAGCAGGTCGATGCCCTCTTCCACCGGATCAACGAAGTGATCGGTGAAGGTCATCGTCAACTGCAGGTCCGGGTGTTCATTGCACATGCGCAGCAGTACCGGCAGCACCACCAGCCGCCCGAACGAGGACGGCATGTCGATGCGCAGGCGGCCGCTCGGCAGATGCGCAGCCGAGCCCAGGCAGGCTTCGGCCGCCGCGATTTCATCCAGGGCCGCGGCGCAGGAGGCGTAGTACGCCTCGCCGTCGGTGGTCAGCGCGATGCGCCGGGTGGTGCGATGGAACAGGCGCACGCCCAGCCGCGCCTCCAGCCGGGCGATGGCCTTGCCGACCGCCGAGCGGGAGATGCCCAGCGCGTCGGCGGCCTCGGTGAAGGTGGCCGAGCGCGCCGTGGTGACGAAGGTCGCCAGGCCATTCAGGGATTCGACGGGAAGCATCGGCAGGCTCGCTCATTGGGGACAGATTGTCCCGCCTGACGGGAAATCTACCGCCTTTATGTGCCCGCATGTCACCTCCATCATGGTGCTGTCGCGCCGTTGGCGCCCTCCCCCGCTCCGAGATGACTGACATGACCGCCGCCCTGTTCCGCCCCTTCGACCTCGCTGGACTACCCCTGCACAACCGCATCGCGATGGCGCCGATGACCCGCGCCCGCAACCCCGGCGCCGTCGCCAATGCACTGACCGCCCAGTATTACCGGCAGCGCGCCAGCGCCGGCCTGATCATCAGCGAAGGCACGCCGGTGTCGGCGCAGGGCCAGGGTTACATCGACGTGCCGGGCATCTGGTCGGCCGAGCAGGTGGCCGGTTGGACGCTTGTCACCGACGCTGTACACGCTGCGCAGGGTGCGATCTTCGCGCAGCTGTGGCACGTCGGCCGCATGTCACACGCCTCGCTGCAGCCCGACGGCGGCCAGCCGGTAAGCGCCGGCACGCGGCCGGTGGCGAGCGATCCGAAGAACACCTCGTTCGTGTACCTGGACGACGGCAGCCGTGGCCATGCCGATCCGACACCGCCGCGTGCACTCAGCACGGAAGAAGTACCGGGCATCGTCGCCGACTTCGTGCAGGGTGCCGACAACGCGATCGCCGCCGGCTTCGATGGCATCGAACTGCATGCGGCAAACGGCTATCTGTTCGAGCAGTTCCTCAACCCGGTCACCAATGACCGGCAGGACGTGTACGGCGGTTCGCTGCGCAACCGCGCGCGGCTGATCCTGGACACCGTGGATGCGATGGCCGCGCGCATCGGCGCGCACCGCATCGGCGTGCGCCTTGCGCCGAACAGCCAGGTCTTCGACATGCCCGCCTATGCGGAGAACGAAGCCAGCTATCTGTACCTGGCCGAGGAACTGGGCAAGCGCGGGCTGGCCTATGTGCATCTGAACGACAACTACCTGCACGGCGCACCGGTGATCGGCGAGGCCTTCCTCAAGGCCTTCAAGCAGGCCTATGGCGGCACGGTGATCCTGGCCGGCGGCATGACCCGCGAACGCGCCCTGCGGCTGGTCGAGGAAGGCATCATCGATCTGGCCGCCTTCGGCCAACCATTCATCGCCAACCCGGATCTGGTCGAGCGCCTGCAGCGCGATGTCCCGCTGGCCATCCCCGACCGCAGCACTTATTACGGCGGCGGCAGCGAGGGCTACCTCGACTACCCGCCGGCCCCGTAGATCCACGCCACGCGTGGATGCGCTGCACCGGCCACCGCCGGTGTGCCGCGCCTTGATCCTGCCGGGCCATGAGCGCATCGTGGCCCGGCCCGACCTCGGTCCTGCCCCATGAACGCCTCCGCCGCCTCCTTCATCGTCAACCTCGACGTCCCTGACATCACCGCCGCCGAAGCCTTCTACACCCAGGCCTTTGGCCTGCGCAGCGGCCGCCGCCTCGGCCCCGGCGCGCTGGAACTGCTCGGTGGCCCCACGCCGCTGTACCTGCTGCAGAACGACGCCGGCAGCGCAGCGACCGATGACGGCGATGTGCGCGATTACGAGCGCCACTGGACGCCCGTGCATCTGGACTGGGTGGTCGCTGACATCGACGCGGCGCTTGCCCGCGCGGTTGCGGCCGGAGCCGTGCTCGAACATCCCATCCGCGAACGCCGCTGGGGAAAGATCGCCGTGCTGTCCGATCCGTTCGGCCATGGCTTCTGCCTGATCCAGTTCAGCGATGCAGGGTATGACGCGCTGGTCGAATGAATTGGTCACTGCGTAGCGGGCGCCAATCCACGCATGGCGTGGATCTACTGACGCGGGTGATCGCGATTCACTCGCGCAGCATGTCCACGAACGCACGCAGCGCACCGGGCATCTGCCGCTGCTTCGGGTAATACAGCGCAAACCCGGCGAACGGTTCGCTCCAATCTTCCAGCACCGCCACCAGTCGGCCGTCGTCCAGATACGGCCGCGCGGTGTCTTCCAGCACATAGGCCAGGCCGATGCCATCGAGCACCGCGCCAACCACGGTGCCCTGCTCGCACAGCGTCAGTCGACCCGGTACGTCGATCTCCAGGGTCTGGCCATCGCGTTCGAACTGCCACTTGTACAGATGGCCGCTGGCGAAACGGAAACGTACGCACTCGTGCGCGGCCAGGTCGCGCGGATGCTGCGGGGCCGGCCGGCGCCGCAGGTACTCGGGTGAACCAACAATCAAGCCGCGCAGCGGCGGCCCCATCGGCACCGCCACCATGTCCTCGGGCACGAACTCGTGCAGGCGCACGCCAGCGTCGTAGCCCTCGGCAACGATATCGACCAGACCATCGTTCTCGGTCAGCTCCACCCGTACGTCCGGATGCGCGTGCAGGAACCGCGCCAGCCGCGGCCCCAACTGGGTCGCCACCGCCGCCCGCGTCGCATTGATCCGCAGCAGGCCGGCCGGCACCGCGCGGAAGTGGTTCATTTCCTCCAGCGCGTCATGCACCTGCCCCAGCGCCGGCTGCAGGCGCTCCAGCAGGCGCTGCCCGGCCTCGGTCAGGGCCACGCTGCGGGTGGTACGGTGGAACAGGCCCACCCCCAGCCGTTCCTCCAGCGCGCGGATCGCATAGCTCACCGCCGAGGTCGACAGGGCCAGTTCGGCACCGGCGCGGCGGAAACTGCGGTGGCGGGCGACCGCAGCGAAGGCGGCCAGGTGGGTCAGGTTGTCAGTGGCCATGATTGTGCAGTCTGCCTTGATGAATCATGCCGATATATCCGCTTCTTACCCCGAGGTACGGAGCGTATTGTAAAACGCCTTTCGACAAACCCTGCCAAGGATTCCCCATGTCCCTCGCCCGTGGTTACGCCGCCCACACCCATACCGACCCGCTGGTGCCCTTCGAATTCGAGCGCCGCGCGGTTGGCCCGAACGATGTGCGCATCGAGATCCTGTACAGCGGCATCTGCCATTCCGACCTGCACCAGGCACGCGACGACTGGGGTGGCTCGATCTACCCGATGGTGCCGGGCCACGAGATCATCGGCCGGGTCACCGAAGTCGGCAGCGAGGTCACCCGCTTCAAGGTCGGCGACCACGCCGGTGTCGGCTGCATGGTCGACTCCTGCCGCCATTGCGATGCCTGCCAGCACGACCTGGAGCAGTACTGCGCCGAAGGTGCGACCTGGACCTACAACGGCCGCGAGCGTGAAAGCGGCGCACCGACCTACGGCGGCTATTCCGACCACGTGGTGGTCGAGCAGCGCTTCGTGGTCAAGGTCTCCGAAACGCTGGACCTGAAGGCAGCCGCGCCGCTGCTGTGCGCCGGCATCACCACCTGGTCGCCGCTGCGCCACTGGAAGGTCGGCCCGGGCCAGAAGGTCGGCGTGATCGGTCTGGGTGGCCTCGGCCACATGGGCGTGAAGTTCGCCAAGGCGCTCGGCGCACACGTGGTGATGATCACCACCACCCCGGAAAAGGGTGCCGACGCCAAGCGCCTGGGCGCTGACGAAGTGCTGGTTTCGCGCGATGCCGACCAGATGAAGGCGCATGCCGGCAGCTTCGACTTCCTGCTCAACACCATCCCGGTCAGCCATGACACCAACCCGTACATGGGCCTGCTCAAGCGCGAAGCGACCATGTGCCTGGTCGGTGTGCTGACCGAACTGGACCCGCCGTTGACCGGTGGCAGCGTGATCTTCGGTCGCAGGAACCTGACCGGCTCGGCGATCGGCGGCATGGCCGAAACCCAGGAGATGATGGACTTCTGCGCCGAGCACGGCATCGTCAGCGACGTGGAGATGATCGACATCAAGAACGTCAACGAAGCCTGGGAGCGCATGGCCAAGAACGATGTGCGCTACCGCTTCGTGATCGACATGGCCACCATCAAGGCCTGATCGCTGCGCTGATGGAATGAAGAAACCCCGGCATTGCCGGGGTTTTTTTTGCGTACGCCACCCGCCGGGCATGGCCCGGCGCTACCGGATTCGTGGCGGGTAGCGCCGGGCGCATTTTCAGTACGCGAACTCGCGGAACACCGGGTCGACGTCGCCGTGCCAGCGGCCATGGAACAGCGCCAGCTTGCGCTCGGCGGGGGTCAGGCCGGACTCGACGATTTCCTGCAGCACGTCCAGGAACTTGCTTTCATCCTGGCCATCGGCATTGCGCGCCGCACGGCGCTTGAGCCCGTCCACCGAAATCTTCACCGCCTCGCGGGCGAGGTCACGCACGGTGCCACCGCGGAACGGCAGGCCCATCGCGTGCTTGGGCACCCCATCACGCAGCGCATGGCGCTCGGCCAGGCTGAAGTCACGCACCAGATCCCACGCCGCATCCAGCGCCGTGTCGTCGTACAGCAGGCCCACCCAGAAGGCCGGCAGCGCACACAGCCGGCTCCAAGGGCCACCATCGGCACCGCGCATTTCCAGGTACTTCTTCAACCGCACTTCCGGGAACGCGGTCGTGGTGTGGTCCGACCAGTCGCGCAGGGTCGGCAGCTGGCCCGGCAGCACCGGCAGCTTGCCCTGCATGAAGTCGCGGAAGCTCTGCCCGCTGGCATCGTGGTAGATGCCATCGCGGTAGGAGAAATACATCGGCACATCGAGCAGGTAGTCGACATAGCGCTCGTAACCGAAGCCGTCCTCGAACACGAAGTCGAGCATGCCGGTACGGTCGGCATCGGTATCGGTCCAGATGTGCGAGCGGTAGCTGAGGTAGCCGTTCGGCTTGCCTTCGGTGAACGGCGAGTCGGCGAACAGTGCGGTGGCGATCGGCTGCAGCGCCAACGACACACGGAACTTCTTCACCATGTCCGCTTCGCTGGCGTAATCCAGGTTCACCTGCACGGTGCAGGTGCGGGTCATCATGTCCAGGCCGAGCGAACCGACCTTGGGCATGTACGAGCGCATGATCTTGTAGCGGCCCTTGGGCATCCACGGCATTTCATCGCGCGTCCACTTCGGCTGGAAGCCCATGCCGAGGAAACCCAGCTGCAGTTCGCCGGCCACCTGCGCCACTTCATTGAGGTGGGTGCCGGTTTCCACGCAGGTCTGGTGAATGGTTTCCAGCGCCGCACCGGACAGCTCCAGCTGGCCCGCCGGCTCCAGGGTCACCGAGGCGCCATCACGCAGCAGGGCGATGGTGTTGCCGTTCTCCTGCACCGGCGTCCAGCCGAAGCGGACCAGGCCGTTGAGCAGGGCCTCGATGCCACGCTCGCCATCGAAGGTCGGCGGACGCAGGTCATCCAGGCGGAACCCGAACTTCTCGTGCTCGGTACCGATGCGCCACTGCGAACGGGGCTTCTCGCCGGAGGCGATCTCCGCCACCAGTTGCGAGCGGTCGGTAATGGGCGTATCGGCGACGTGGCTGGGGCTCGACAAGGGGGTGGCTCGCTGGACGGTGGCAGGGGATGTGGGGCTGGGAGCCTTGCATCGCAAGGGCGCACTATAGCGTGGCGGCTCGTTACGTCATGCGACGGTGACGGGTTTCAGCATCCTACCGACACCCTCTTGACCCTCGTACACTCAGGGCCATGAGCCGCCATTCACGACATCCCGAGCTGCACCGTGCCGATCGCGTCGGCTGGCTGCGGGCCGCCGTACTGGGCGCCAACGATGGCATTGTCTCGGTCGCCGGCCTGGTGGTCGGCGTGGCCGCCAGCGGCGCCTCGGCCAGCACGATCCTGGCCACCGGCGTGGCCGGCACCGTGGCCGGCGCGATGTCGATGGCCGCCGGCGAGTATGTGTCAGTGCAGACCCAGGCCGATACCGAAAATGCCGATCTGGCGATGGAGAAGCGCGAGCTGCACGAAGACCCGCACAGCGAACTGGACGAGTTGACCGCGATCTACCGCCATCGCGGGCTGGAGCCGGCTTTGGCGCGCCAGGTTGCCGAACAGCTGACCGCCCACGACGCGCTGGGTGCCCACGCGCGCGACGAACTGGGCATCACCGAGGAACTGCGCGCGCGGCCGTTGCAGGCCGCATTGGCGTCGGCCGCCGCCTTCACCTGTGGCGCCGCGCTGCCGGTGCTGACCGCACTGCTGACGCCGGTACAGAACGTCGCCACGGCCACCACGGCCAGCACGCTGGCCGGCCTGTGCCTGACCGGCGCGATGGCGGCACGCGCCGGTGGCGCATCACCCACGCGCGGTGCCCTGCGCGTGATGTTCTGGGGTGCACTGGCGATGGCCGCCGCGGCCGCGGTCGGTCGCCTGCTGGGCGCACACGTCATATGACCGGCATGCCCCCCACCGCCATGGCACTACTGGCGGAGATGGCCAGCCTGGCCGGCTGCCAACGCGCTGAAGGCTATGCCTGCATCACCGCCCGCCGCGAGCACGGTGCCAGCTCGGTGGAGATTCCCCAGCCACAGTTCGCCATCCTGCTGGAAGGCCGCAAGCAGGTACGTACCGCCCACCAGTCGCTGACCTTCGTCCCGGGCGACATCCTGCTGATCACCCAGCGCTGCCGCATCGACGTGGTCAACACACCGGACCCGCAGACCGGACGCTACCTCAGCGCGATCGTGCCGCTGTGCACGGAAGTCCTGGCGGCGGCGCGCACGCTGTGGAGCGAGGCCTTGCCAACGGCCGGAGCGACGCTGGCCCGGGAGGCGCTGGGCGACCACGCCACGGTACTGCGCAGCTGGCGGCAGTCGTTGCAGGACGCCCACTACAGCGAAGCGCGGTTGGCGCTGGCCACGCTGGTGCTGGCGTGGTGCCGGCAGGGCCACGGCAACCTGCTGTTGCCGCACGCACCGACGCTGGGCGAGCAGATCCGCGACCGCATCGCCGCCGAACCGGCCCGCGACTGGCAGTCGCGCGACGTTGAGGCGCACTTCGCGCTGAGCGGTGCGACCCTGCGGCGGCGGTTGGCCGCCGAAGCCACCAGCCTGCGCCAGCTGCTGACCGAAGCGCGCCTGGCCCATGGCATGCAGCTGCTGTACACCACCGATCTGCCGTTGAAGACCGTGGCAGCACGCGCGGGGTATCGTTCCGCAGCGAGTTTCAGCAAGCGCTTCGCCGAGCAGTACGGGCTGGCTCCCACAGATATCTAGGGTTCTTCAGCAGGGCTGCGCCCTGCACCCGCAGAGGCAACGGCAACGGCAACAGCGACAGCAACAGCAACAGCGTGCATTCCGTGGGATGGCGGGGCGGTGTCGGATTGCGGGGACGCCGTAAACCCATCCATGGGGGCTTGGCCGCGGCATCCATGCCGCGGACACCCCGCAATCCGACACCGCCCCACCTCTGACAGATTCCGGTGGCCAGTAGATCCACGCCATGCGTGGATGATTTCCTCCAATTCCATTCGATTCATTTCGATGATTCCGAATTGAATTCGAAGAGCATCCACGCATGGCGTGGATCTACGTGTCGACCAAGGTCGACACCCACCAAAGGCAGGTCATGCCATTCCAACAGATCGCGGGAATCTGTCGAAGGCGGGGTGGGTCCGGTTGCGGGGGCGTGAGCCGCATGGATGCGGCGACCGAGCTTACATGGACGTACTTGCAGCGTCCCCCGCAACCGGACCCACCCCGCCATCCCACAGGAAACCAGCTTCTGCTGTTGCTTCGGCCGTTGCCGTTGCCGTTGCTGTTGCCTCTGCGGGTGCAGGGCACAGCCCTGCCGATAACCCCCATTGAGCATTCCGCGCAGTGCTTTGAGCGCCGCACGCACGCGCAACACGGCACGCTGTGCGCAACGGGCCTGCCCATCACTCACCGAGAAGAACCGCCATGACCCTGCGTCATCTGCCATTGCACGCCGCCCTCCTGCTGGCCCTGTCCTCCCTGCCGCTGGCCGCGCTGGCCGAGGCCACCTCGCCCGCCCCCACCCAGCAGGTGCCGGGCGTGCATCACCAGCGCATCGGTGCGCTGCAGGTCACGGCCCTGTTCGACGGCGTGGTTGCGCTCGGCCGGCAGGAAGTGGTCGACGTGCCGCCAACGCTGGTCAGCCGCCTGCTCGAAGGCCGCTATGTGCCCGAAGACAAGAAGGGCCTGCAGACCGCGATCAACGCCTTCCTGGTGCGCCAGGGCAAGCACCTGACCCTGGTCGATGCCGGCACCGCGAAGTGCTTCGGCCCTGACCAGGGCCAGGTGCTGGGCAACCTGCGTGCGGCCGGCGTAGACCCGGCCGAGATCGATGAAGTGCTGCTGACCCATGCCCATCCCGATCATCTGTGCGGGATCCTCGATGCACAGGGCAAGCCGGCCTATCCGAATGCGACGGTGTGGCTGTCCAAGGCCGATGCCCGCTACTGGCTCGACCCGGCCAGCGAAGCCACGGCACCGCAGGGCGTGCGCTTTGCCTTCGCGCTGGCACGCAACGCGATCGCGCCGTACCAGGCCGCCGGTCGCCTGCACACCTTCCAGCCTGGCGACGCCCTGCCGGGGCAGGCGGTGGCGATGGATACCCACGGCCACACGCCGGGGCATGTGTCCTACCGCTTCGACAGCCAGGGCCAGTCACTGCTGGTGTGGGGCGATGTGCTGCATTTCCATGCGGTGCAGTTCGCACACCCGGAAGCGGCATTCGAGGCCGATTCGGATCGCAAGGCGGCTACGGCCAGCCGTCGCAGCCTGTTGCAGGAAGCCACCGCCAAGGGCTGGTGGGTTGCTGGCGCGCACCTGCCCTTCCCCGGCCTGGGGCACGTGCGCAGCGAAGGCAAGGCCTATGCATGGGTACCGGCGGAATATTCGCCACTGAAATGATGTGCCGCCGGGCATGGCCCGGCGCTACCGCATCGCGGTGACGGAAAACATCAGGGTAGCGCCGGGCCATGCCCGGCGAGCGCAGCGGAGCGCCTTATTCCAGCCCCAGCCAGCCGCCGATGATGCCGCGGGCTTCATCCACGCCGGTACGGGCCGAGCCGGAGAACACCTGCACACTCACCGTATCGCCGAACGACGAATGCAGTTCCTTGCGTACCTTCTGCAGGGTCTGCATCTGCTGGCTGCGGCTGAGCTTGTCGGCCTTGGTCAGCAGCGCATGCGCCGGCAGGCCACGCTGCACGGCGTAGGCCAGCATCTGCCGGTCGTAGTCCTTCAGCGGATGACGGATGTCCATCACCACCACCAGCCCCTTCAAGGCCTCGCGGGTGCGGAAGTAGCGGTCGATGAAGGCCTGCCAGTGCGCCTGCAGGTCCAGCGGCACCTTGGCGTAGCCGTAACCGGGCAGATCGACCAGATGGGCGTCCGGGGTAACCTGGAAGAACACCAGCTGCTGGGTCCGGCCAGGCGTCTTGGAGACCCGAGCCAGGCTGTTCTGGCGGGTCAGCGCATTGAGCGCGCTGGACTTGCCGGCGTTGGAGCGACCTGCAAAGGCCACTTCAGAACCTTCATCGGGCGGCAGCTGCCCCATGTTGTGGGCAGAGAGGTGGTATTGGGCGCGTTCGATGAGCAATGACATGCGCATAGGATCGCATGTTGCGGCGCCGCGCGCCCGGCCCGGGGCCTTCCAGCGGGAAAATGCTGCACTGCTGCGTTGACCGTGCAAGGAAACGGCGTTGATAATCCGGGCGATGCCGGCCGCCGCCGCCCGGCCGGTCCATACGGAGCTTCAGCATGCGCCACGCTCGCGTTCTTGCCGTATCCGCCCTTGCTACTGCCGTTGTTGCCGCTGCTGCCTTTGCGCAGACCACGCTGACCCCGCTGCCCGACAACGGCCCGATCAAGACCGCCTCGCTCGAGGTGGATTTCAGCAAGACCACCTGGGGCGACGCCAAGGCCGGCCAGACCAAGGCCACCGCGTGTGCCGCCTGCCATGGTGCCGATGGCAATTCCACGGTGGAGATGTATCCCAGCATCGCCGGCCAGAGCGAGCGCTACGTCGCCCAGCAGATGGCCCTGATCGCCAATGGCCAGCGCAGTTCCGGCGCCGCCGTGGCGATGGTGCCCTTCGTGCAGAACCTCACCCCGCAGGACATGCGCGACATCGGCGCGTTCTTCGCCACGCAGAAGGCCAACGCCGGCATCGCCGACGACACGCCGGTGGCCGAGGGCCCGTACAAGGGCATGAAGTTCTACCAGATCGGCCAGCAGCTTTACCGCGGCGGCGATGCCCAGCGCGGGCTGCCGGCCTGCATGGCCTGTCACGGCCCCAGCGGCGCCGGCAACCCCGGCCCGGCCTACCCGCACATCGGCGGCCAGCACGCCAGCTATGTCGCCCGGCGCCTGCAGGAGTACCAGGCCGGACAGACCAACGAGACCGACAAGGCGCACTTCCAGATCATGGCCACGGTGGCGCAGAAGCTGACCGAGCAGGAGGTGCAGGCCCTTTCCAGCTACCTGCAGGGCCTGCACAACAAGGCCGACGATCTCGCCGCCGAAGGCGCTTCGACGCGACCGGCTGCCGCCCCCTGACCGCCACTGGTCGGCGCCGGTCGCCACGACGGCCCGTCGCTGCGGTATGTTTCCTTCACGCCGGCGGCTGCGCCGGCGTTGTCATTTTCAACGGAGATGCGTGTCGATGAGGTTGATTCCCCGCCTTCTGCTGTCCCTGCTGGTGCTGCTGCCGTTGGCGGCCTGCGCCGCCACCCCCGCCAACGCCCCGCTGGTCGAAGGCAAAGACTACGAGCGCATCGCCCAGCCTGGCCCGTTCCAGCCGCTGGCCGGCAAGATCGAGGTGGTCGAGGTGTTCGGCTACACCTGCCCGCACTGCGCCCATTTCGAACCGCAGCTGGCCGCCTGGGCCGCCAAGCTGCCGGCCGACGTGCGCTTCACCCCGGTCCCGGCCGCCTTCGGCGGTGCCTGGGATGCCTGGGCACTGGCCTACTACGCCGCCGACGAAGTGGGCGTGGCCAAGCGCAGCCACGCCGCTGTGTTCAAGGCCCTGCACGATGACGGCACGCTGCCGATGCAGAACGTCTCGGCCGATGAGCTCGCCAACTTCTACAAGGCCTACGGCGTGGCCCCGGAGCGCTACACGCAGGCCCTGCGCGGCGAGGCGGTACAGAAGAAGGTCGATGCCGCCCGTGCCTTCGCCCAGCGCACCCAGGTGCCTGGCACCCCGGCCATCATCATCAATGGCCAGTACCTGGTCCGTGGCAAGAGCTTCGACGACCAGCTGCGCATCGCCTCGGCGCTGATCGCCCAGGCCCGCGCCGCCCGCGGCCGCTGAACCAACACACACCATCGACACGGCGCTGTCGCCGCCGCATGTCATCATTTCCCTCTGGCCGGCGCCTGACGCCGGCCCCACCTTTCCAGATGCTGGAGACGCTTCCATGAAGACCCGTTTCGCCGCCCTCGCCCTCGCAGCGCTGCTGCCGATCCTGGCGGCCTGCAAGGCCGACGATGGCACCACCAACACCTCCGCCCCGGCAGAACCGGCAGCGACCCCGGCCAGCACCGAACCGGCCGCGCCGGCCGCAGGCGGCGAAGCCGCTGCACCGGCTGCCGAAGGTGACAAGACCGCTGCCAGCGCTGCACCTGCCCCGACCACCGCCGCGCTGACCGGCCCGGCCCCGGTGGAAGGCGCCGACTACCAGCTGATCCCGAACGGCCAGCCGTTCCAGCCGGCCGCCGGCAAGGTCGAAGTGGTCGAGATCTTCGGTTACGTCTGCCCGGCCTGCGCTGCGTTCCAGCCGCTGGTCGGCCCGTGGAAGGCTGGCCTGCCGAGCGATGTGAACTTCGTCTACGTGCCGGCCATGTTCGGCGGCACCTGGGACAACTACGCCCGTGCCTTCTACGCCGCACAGACCCTGGGCGTGCAGGAGAAGACTCACGAAGCGCTGTACTCGGCCATCCACTCGCAGAAGACCCTGAAGGGCGAGCGCGGTGCTGATTCGGTCGATGACATCGCCAAGTTCTATGGTGCCTACGGCGTGGATCCGAAGCAGTTCGCCGCCACCATGGGCAGCTTCGCGGTCAATGCCAAGACCAACTCGGCCAAGCAGTTCGCCCAGCGCAGCCAGATCAGCGGCACCCCGTCGATCATCGTCAACGGCAAGTACCTGGTGAAGGGCAAGAGCTTCCCGGACATGCTGCGCATTGCCGACCACCTGATCGCCCGCGAACGCGGTGCGGCCCAGGCTCACTGATCAAAGAGACGTTTTTCCGGCCGTGACTTCCCCCACAACACGGACCCTGCGCTTGCTGACGGCCAACATCCAGGCCGGCTCAAGTACCCGCCGCTACAGCGACTATGTGACCCGCAGCTGGTCACATGCGCTGCCGGCGGGTCGCAAGCGCAGCAGCCTTGACGCGATTGCCACTTTGGCGCGCGGTCATGACATCGTCGGCCTGCAGGAGGCCGACCCGGGCAGCCTGCGCTCGGGCTTCACCAACCAGACCCATTACCTGGCCCAACGCGCCGGCTTCAATTACTGGAGCCACCAGCCGAACCGGCGCATGGGTGGCGTCGCCTCCAGCGCCAACGGCCTGCTGAGCAAGCTGGAACCGGTGGAAGTGCAGGACCACGCCCTGCCCGGCCGTATCGGCGGGCGCGGCGTGCTGCTGGCCAAGTTCGGCGATGGCCGCGATGGCCTGGCCGTTGCGGTAGCGCATCTGTCCTTGGGCGCCGGTTCGCGGATGGCCCAGCTCGGCTTCATTGCCGAGCTGTTGTCCGACCACCCCAATGCGGTGCTGATGGGCGACTTCAACTGCCTGGCCGAACGTCCGGAAATGCAGGTGCTGTACCAGAAGACCCGGCTGCAGCCGCCCGGCTGCATCGTGCCGACCTTCCCCAGCTGGCGCCCCGACCGCGCCATCGACCACATCCTGGTCAGCAGCGGCCTGCAGACCCGCACCGTGGAAGCGGTGCCCGCTGCGTTCTCCGACCATCTTGCCTTGGCGATGGCAATCGACGTCCCGGCCGACGCCCTGCGCTGAGCCCTGCCGCTGCGCTCGCCGGGCATGGCCCGGCGCTACCGCCCCTGGTAAGGGCCCAACCTTGGTTGGAAAGCTGCCCTGGTGGTGCGGACCCCGTTGGCAGGCTGAGCTGGTGGGTGCGGACCGTTGGTCCGCACGCTCTCCGCCGGGCATGGCCCAGCGCTACCCCGCCTGCGCCACCGGCACCTTCAACCGCCGTGCGGTCATCGTGCTGCCCACCGAGGCCAGCACCGTGCAGCCGATGGCCAGCCACTGCAGGCCATGCAGGTGCTCATGCAGCAGCAGCATCGCCCACAGCGCGGCCACCGCCGGTTCCATGCTGATCAGGATGCCGAAGGTCTCCTTGGGCAGGCGCTTGAGCGCCATCATTTCCAGTGACATCGGGATCGCGCTGGACACCAGCGCCACCACCAGCCCGGCCAGCAGGATCTTCGGCTCCAGCAACGCCGCGCCGGCATGCACCACGCCCACCGGCACCACCACCAGCGACGCGGCCAGCAGCCCCAGCGACACCGAATGCCCGGCGTGCAGGTGGCCGGCGCGCTTGCCGAACACGATGTACAGGCCCCAGCACGCTGCCGCCCCCATGGCGTACAGCACGCCCACCGGGTCCAGTGCCGGGCCGCCGCCGATCGGCAGCAGCAACAGCAGCCCGACCGCCGCGCAACCCACCCACAGGAAATCGATCGGCCGCCGCGACGACAGCATCGCCACCGTCAACGGGCCGGTGAATTCGATGGCCACCGCGATGCCGAACGGGATCGTGCGCAAGGCCATGTAGAACAACAGGTTCATCAGGCCCAGGGTGAGGCCGTAGCGCAGGATGGTGACCGCATCCACGCGGCTGGTCTTCCAGCGCCATGGCCGCCAGAACAGCAGCAGCAACAACGCCGAAAAGCCCACGCGCAGCGCGCTGGTGCCCTGCGCGCCGATCAACGGAAACAGCTGCTTGGCGTAGGAGGTACCAATGGCCAGTGCGGTGACCGAGCCGAGCACCGCCAGCGCCGGCAACATCGGCGCGATTCGAGAAGTCTGCATGCCGCCAGTCTATTGCGTCGGCGGCGAGCACTTGGCTCAATTGACGGCCCGTCCGTGCAACTTCTGCTCACCATGGCCACCGCCCCCGTGCTGGACAGCTTCGACCGCGCCATCCTCGCCCTCCTGCAGCAGGACAACACCCTGCCGCAGCGGCAGATCGCCGAAGCCGTGCACCTGTCCACGCCGGCGGTGCAGCGGCGGATCAGGCGCCTGCAGGACAGCGGGGTGATCGCCGCCAACGTGGCGGTGATCGACGCTGCGAAAATCGGCCGGCCATTGACCATCATCGTCGAGGTGCGCGTGGTCAGCGAACAGCGCGAGAAGGTCGCCCCGTTCCGCCGCCGCGTGCAGGACGACCCTGCCGTGCAGCAGTGTTACTCGATCACCGGCGACGGCGATTTCCTGCTGCTGCTCTCGGCGGCATCGATGGAGGAATACGAGGCGATCACCGAGCGCTTGTTCGGCGGTGATGACAACATCGAGCGCTTCCGCACGTCGGTGGCGCTGGGCACGTTGAAGCGCGG
Organism: Stenotrophomonas sp. RIT309; assembly: GCF_000632045.1. Lineage (NCBI taxonomy): Bacteria > Pseudomonadati > Pseudomonadota > Gammaproteobacteria > Lysobacterales > Lysobacteraceae > Stenotrophomonas > Stenotrophomonas sp. RIT309. The sequence goes on along the minus strand of NZ_JFYS01000006.1, from coordinate 53,290 downwards.
GTTCGACGTGCCGCTGACATGACGCAGATGCCGTCGAGCCTGTCCTGCTCCTACACTGGTGACGCATGAACACCGCTTCCCCCTCCAACGCCAGACGCCTGCGCCGCTGGTTGCTGCGTGGCGCCTTCCTGCTGATCCTGGTCATCGCGGCGATGGCCTTCTGGAACAGCCCGTGGGCTGCCGCACCGAAGATGCTGTGGACACTCTCGCGCATGCCACCGGCCACGCAACTGCCGGTGCCGGTGGACGGCGTGCGGCCCCGGCAGATCGCCGATACCTTCGGCGCACCGCGCGGGCGCGACCGCACGCACGCGGGTATCGACATCTTCGGCAAGCGCGGCACGCCGGTGCGCAGCGCTACCCCCGGCGTTGTCGCCGACATCCGCGACAGCGGACTCGGTGGCCGCCAGGTCTGGGTGATCGGGCCGGGACGCGAGCGCTATTACTACGCGCACCTGGAAGACTGGGCCGATGGCCTGGCGCGCGGCCAGGTGGTGCAACCCGGCGACCTGCTCGGCCATGTTGGCGACAGCGGCAACGCCAAGGGCACGCCGCCCCATCTGCATTGGGGCATCTATGGCGCCGACGGCGCGCGGGACCCGCTGCCGCTGCTGCAACCGCAGAGCACCCGCTGACGGCAACCGAGCCGAGCCGCGAGGCCGCACGCGTTTGCTCATGATTTGTAAATAGGAATAGTTCGTATTACCATTTCTTTCGTTTCCGGTGGTGCCAGGACGGCCTGCCCGCCCTTCCCCTACCCGTAGCGCCTCGACTCCTGGATGACGGCCGAACGCGCGTGCCCGTTGCAGGAATCCGCATGATCCGTCCCGCCTTCCGTACCCCGCAGCCGCAGCGGCTGTCCGTTGCCGTGCTCGTCGCGCTCTGCGCCGTCGCACCCACCGCTTTCGCCGAAACCGCCACCGACCCGACCACCCTCGACAAGGTCGTAGTAAAGGGCGAGCGCGCCGAAGGCTATTCGGTGCGCCGTACCTCGGCCGGCACCCGCTTCGACCTGGCGCCGCGCGAGATCCCGCAGTCGGTCAGCATCATCAGCCACCAGCGCATCGAAGATCAGCAGCTGGACGACATCATCGACGTGCTGGGCAACACCACCGGCGTCACCAGCACCCAGTCCGACAGCGAGCGCACCGAGTTCTATGCGCGCGGCTTCTACATCGATGCGTACCAGTTCGATGGCCTGCCCACGCAGATGGTGCAGAACTGGAGCTACGGTGACTCCGGCCTGGACCTGGCCCTGTATGACCGCGTGGAAGTGGTGCGTGGCGCCACCGGCCTGCTCAGCGGCGCCGGCAATCCTTCCGCCTCGGTGAACCTGATCCGCAAGCACGCCGACAGCGCCGAACTGACCGGCAGCGTGTCGGTCAACGTCGGCAGCTGGGGCCGCACCCGCACCACCGTGGACGTGGGCAGCGCACTCAACGCCAGCGGCACCGTACGCGGCCGGGTGATCGGCAGCTACCTGGACACCGATGGGCAGATGGACCGCTACAACCAGCGCAAGACGCTGGGCTATGCGGTGATCGACGCCGACCTGACCCCGGATACCCAGCTCAGCGTGGGCTACGACTACCAGCAGAAGCGCGCCAACGGCGCGACCTGGGGTGGCTTCCCGATGCTGTACTCCGACGGCAGCGCGACCCCGTACGACGAATCGTTCAACGCCAGCCCGAACTGGACCTACTGGGACACCACCAGCAAGCGCGCGTTCGCCACCCTGCAGCACGCCTTCAGCAACGGCTGGAAGTTCAAGATCGGCGCAACGCATGACCAGACCAAGGCCGACGACAAGCTGTTCTACCCTGCGTACAACGATTGGACCACCGGCGCCTCGAACTTCGACAAGACCACCGGTGCAGGTATTTCGCCGTCCGCAGGCTTCTACAACACCGAGCGCAAGGTCACCGGTGTCGATGGCTATGTTGATGGTCCGTTCCAGCTGTTCGGCCGCGAGCACCAGTTCATGGCCGGGCTGAGCTACAACAAGCGCGACTACGCCAACTACGGCGACTACCAGGTCGGCGGCGCCGGCCAGAGCTGGGACCCGTTCGCCAGTTACCTGAACTGGACGGGCAACATCAGCGAGCCGAACTGGAACCCGCTGGCGCTGGCCAGCGAGGGCACCATCACCCAGAAGGCCGGCTATGCCGCCGCACGCCTGTCGCTGGCCGATCCGTTGAAGCTGATCATCGGCGCGCGCTACACCGACTGGAAGAGCGAGGGCGAAGGCGCAGATCGCGAGCACAAGGTGACCACGCCGTATGCCGGCCTCGTGTTCGACATCAACGACACCTACTCGACGTACACCAGCTACACCGAGATCTTCCAGCCGCAGACGTTGAAGGACCGCAACGGCAGCTATCTGGACCCGGTGGATGGCAAAAGCTACGAAGTGGGCGTCAAGGGCGCCTGGTTCGACAACCGTTTGAATGCCTCGCTGGCGGTGTTCCGCATCGAACAGGACAACGTCGGCCAGATCACTGGCGAGCCGGTGCCCGGCAGCCAGAACGAATTCGCCTATCGCGCCGCACGCGGCACGGTGAGCCGTGGCTTCGAGTTCGAGCTCAACGGCGAACTGGCACCGGGCTGGAACGCCACGTTCGGCGCCTCCCGTTACGTGGCCAAGGATGCCAACGATGCCGACATCAACACCAACCTGCCGCAGACCGCGCTGAAGCTGTTCACCAGCTACACCCCGCAGTCGCTGCAGGAACTGACTGTCGGCGGCGGTGCCAACTGGCAGAACCGCATCTACTACCCGGTGCCGGCCTATGGCCGCATCGAGCAGAGCGGCTACGCACTGGTCAGCGCCTTCGTGCGCTACCGCATCTCGCCGGAGTTCAGCGTGCAGGCCAACCTCAACAACCTGCTGGACAAGAAGTACCTCTCGCAGATCAATGGCTACGGTGCGTATGGCGATGGTCGCAACGGCTCGCTGACGTTTACCTGGTCGTTCTGAAGAAAACGTCGCCGGGCATGGCCCGGCGCTACCGCGGCAACAGCAGCGCCGGAATCTCTCCGGCGCTGCTGTACCCACATCAGAACCGCAGGTCCGCGCGCAGGTACCAGTAACGGCCACGCGGGATGTCGTAGGTGGAGGCGTCATAGCCGTTCAACGAACACGACAGGCAGATCGGCGGGTCCTTGTCGAACACGTTGTTCAGGCCCGCCGTCAGCTGCAGGCCCTTCATCCAGTCGATCTTGTAGCCCACCTGCATGTCATGGAAGGTGGTGGCCGACAGCGTGTTGGTGCCGGCGGCCTGGTTGCTGCACACCGGGAACGCCACGGCGTCACCGCAGTCTTCGGTCAGTTCGGAAATGTGGCGTACCGTCCAGTTGGCGCTCCAGTTGTCCAGCGTCCAGCCGATGCTGGCGTTGCTGGTCCATTCCGGAATCGAACTGTCAGCCACTTCCACGCCGGGCTTCTGCGGCTGCCGCTGGCCGGCCGCACCGGTGGCCTCATAGCGACCGACGAACGTGTTCTTCCAGCCCAGCTTGAACTGGCCGATCGAGCTCTGCGGCAGGGTCCAGAACAGATCCACATCCCAGCCGTCGGTCTTGATTGAACCCAGGTTGGTCAGGCGGTTGTTGAAGCTGCTGACCGCACCGGTGCTGGCACGCGTGATGCCGTCGCAGTAGATCGGGTCCAGGGTATCCACGCACAGGTCCAGCTGTGTCTGCGCGTTGATCGCCTGGATCGCGCCATCGATGTTGTGGCGGTAGAACGTCACTTCCACGTCGAAGCGCTCCGACCACGATGCATCGTTGCCGAACCAGGGGCTCCACACGAAACCGGCACTGAAGCTGCGCGACCGCTCCGGCTCCAGCTCGCGGTTGCCGCCGGTGGTCACCGAGATCTGCGAGTTGGCCTGCTGGAAGCCGGTCGGCACGCCCAGCGATGCGCAGTTGGCCGCACTGCCACGTGGCGGTGTGCCACCCAGGCCCACCGAGCAGGGATCGAACAACTGCAGGTCAGCACGCGCAGCCGAGCCGTACAGCTCGCCGATCGACGGTGCGCGGAAGCCTTCGGCGTAGGTGGTACGCAGCACGAAGTCATCGGTCACCTGCCAGCGCAGGCCGTACTTGGGCGTGAACTCGCCACCGAAGGTCGAGTAATCCGAGTAGCGGCCAGCCAGGCTCAGGTCCAGCTTCTTGCCCAGTGCCGAGTCGGCGAAGATCGGCACGCTCAGCTCCAGGTACGCTTCGTTGACGTCGTAGGAGCCGGACGTCGGCTGCGACGGTACGCCGTTGTAGTGGCCGATCACCGTCAGCGGGTCAGGCTGGTACGAACCTTTGTACTTGCGATGTTCGAGACCGGTGGCGAAGGACACCGGGCCGGCCGGCAGGGTGAACAGATCGCTGGACAGGTTGGCGGTGAACAGGCTCAGCTCGTTCTGGCTGCGGTCGCGCACCACCGGCTGGATCCAGCGCAGCATGTCCGGGGTGATCGAACCGGCGCCACCGAAGATGTTCAGCGGTACGCAGCCCGGCGTGGCCGCGCACACCGCAGGATCGCCCAGCGCCATGTTGACGTTGTAGATGTCGTAGCTGCCGTAGTTGGTCTGCTCGGCCTTGTTCTTGCTGTACATGCCGTTGACGTCCCAGTACCAGCTGCGGTCAGCGGCCTGGAAGTTGCCGACCAGGCCGGTGGCGAAGTACGTGGTATCCACCTGCTGTTCGAATACGCGCGCGCCGCCTTCCACCGGGCGGCGGCCGATCAGGCTCATGTTGCCCGACGACACCAGGTCGAAGCCGAACGGGTTGTACGGGTTCAGTGCCGAGACGACGATGTTGTCGGCCAGCGGATTGCCGGTGGCGCCATCAGGGCCGAAGAACAGCGGCTCCGGGCCGGCCTGGTTGGTCGACTCGCGGCGGTTGCCCAGTGCCTTGACGTACCACTGCACGTTGTCGGTGATGTCGAACCGGAACTGGCCGAACAGGCCCTTACGCTCCGACGGTGTCAGCACCATGTTGTATTCGGCGAAGTTGAAGCGATCGGCGCTGGTGAAGCAGTGGTAGTCGTCGGTGCGGTTGCAGCCGGCGCTGCCGTCGTAACGCGGGCTGCTCACGCCGGTGTTGGGCACGATGTCCTGTTCGGCACCGGTGTTGGGATCGACGAAGGCGAAGCGCCCCTGCGGAATGCCGCCGCTGCCGAAGGCCAGGCCGGTGCCGGGGATCGGGAAGCGCGACTGCTCGCGGTCCTTCGCATACACCGGGTCCTGCTTGGTCCAGCTTGCCCCCAGGAACAGGCTGTAACGGTCGCCGCTCTTGCCCCAGGCCAGGTCCACGCCCTTCTGCGTGCCATCGCCCTTGCCATACTGGCCGTAGTTCATCGTCACCTGGCCGCCATCGAAATCGCGGCGGGTGATGATGTTGACCACACCGGCGATGGCATCGGAGCCGTACAGCGACGATGCGCCGTCTTCCAGCACTTCGATGCGCTCAACGATCGCCAGCGGGATGGTGTTGAGGTCGGTGGCCGAGCCCACGCCCGAGGCCGAGGATTCATTGACCCAGCGGATGCCATCGACCAGCACCAGTACACGCTTGGCACCGAGATGGCGAAGGTCCACCTGCGCCGAACCCGCGCCGACGCCGCTGCCGTCGGGTGGGAAACCGAAGTTGCCCGACGAATTGAACTTGGCATTGAGCGCCGAGCCCGAGCCGGTGAGCTGTTGCAGCACTTCACCGATCGAGGTCAGGCCGGTGCGTTCGATGTCGGCGCGGTTGAGCGTCTGGACCGGCACCTGGCCTTCCACTTCAGCGCGCTTGATGCGGGTACCTGTGACTTCGACGCGATCCAGGTCGGTGGTGGCCGATTGGGCAGCAGCCCCCAACGGGGCCAGTGCGGTCACGCACAGCGCGACGGCAACCGCCAAGGGGCGGTGATGCAGGTAATTCATTCGCTCTCTCTCCAAAGGAATGTCGGGACATGGACTGCCGCGCTCCCCCCTGCATGGCGGCAGCGTCTCCTTTGTAAACAAGCGGTAAACATCGCGGCGTGATGCCCGACACTCTTTCACGCGAATTTGACGATTCTGAAAGCAGATAACGTCATTTGCCTACGTATTCACCAGAATGCGCGTACGACAACATCGCCGTAGCGCTGGCTCATTCCCGCCGGGGTCACGGTAGCGCCGGGCCATGCCCGGCGAAGTGTCGAAGAGGTCTCTGCCAAGCCCGGCGCGCATCGCAGGTCTGCCGCCGGGTATGACCCCGCGCTACCGGTACACGTGCGGCCTTCCCTTGGGAAGGCCGCACCCGTGATCCACTCACTGCACGAACGCGATGCGTTGCATGCCGGTGGCTTCGGCGGCGGCCAGGATCTTGGCCATGCCGTCGTACTCGGCCGACGGATCGGTGCTGATGCGCAGCTCCGGCAGGTTACCGGCATGCTCGCTGGCCTGCGCCTGCAGGCGCGACTGCAGATCACCGATGGCCATCGGCTGCCCGTCCCAGCTCAACTGACTGGACGCATCCAGGCGCAGCTCGATCGGCGGCGGCGGTTCGGGGCGATCCACCACGCGATCGGTGGCCTGCGGCAACTGCACGTTGATCGGCCGCGACAACATCGGCGCGGTCACGATGAAGATGATCAACAACACCAGCATTACATCCACCAGTGGCGTGACGTTGATGTCCGCCAGCGGGCCGCTTCTTCCTGCGCTACTGAATGCCATGTGCCGCTCCCTGCAGCAGGGCCGGTCGCCCCAGCCCAAACCTACGCCGCACAACCGCCCTCGCGGCAGTGCGGATCCCACCATCATTCAGCTGTCGTTGCCGTCTTCGGCCGTGTACACAATGCGAAACTGAATTCAGCCACTGCCCGCTATGCTGGTCGCCATGACCCGACGATCTTCGACCGCCCTGTCCCTGCTCCCGCTGGCCACCACGCTGCTGATCGGCTGCGCGAGTGCCCAGTCCCTCGATGCCCAGAACGCCCAGCTGAAGGCCGCCATCGCCGCCGCCGAACGTGGCCAGTTCGATCCCGGCCAGGCCGCCGCGCTCAGCCGCCATCCCGCGTATGGCTGGCTGGAGTTCGCCAACCTGCGGCGCAACATCGACACCGTCGATACGGCGCAGGCACAGGCCTTCCTCAAGCGCTATCAGGGCCAGGCCGTGGCCAACAGCTTCCGCAGCGCCTGGCTGCCCTCTGTCGCGCGCCGCCAGGACTGGCCGACGCTGCTGGCCAACTGGGCTCCCACCGACAACCTCGGCCTGCGCTGTGCGCAGCTGACAGCGCGCCAGGCCACCGGCAAGCTGGACCCGCAGTGGATCGGTGAAGCCCAGGATCTGTGGCGCAAGAACGGCAAGTCGTTGCCCGATGCCTGCGACGCCGTGTTCGCCGTGCTGCAGGCGCAGGGTGGCATGAGCGATGCGCTGCGCTGGGAACGCATCGATGCCGCTGCCGATGCACAGCAGCCGGCGGTGATGCGTTCGGCCGCGCGCGGCCTGCCGGCCAGTGATCTGGCCTTGGCCAACACCTACGCGGCCTTCGTCGACAAGCCCAATGCCAGCGCCCTGAACTGGCCGCGCAACGAGCGCAGCCGGCGCATCGCCACCGACGGCCTGGCCAAGCTGGCCAAGGCCGACCCGGATGCTACCGAACAGCAGCTGCCGCAGTACGCGCAGGCGCTGGGCCTGAGCGCCGAACAGCAGGGCCAGGTGCGTTACCAGATCGCCCTGTGGACGGTGGCGTCGTACCTGCCCGACTCGGCTCGCCGTTTGAATGCCGTGCCCGATGCGGCCTATGACGAGCGCCTGCACGAATGGCGCGCGCGCGAAGCGATGTCGCGCGGCGATTGGCCGGCGACGCTGGCGGCGATCCGCAAGATGGGCCCGACCCAGCGCAACGATTCGCGCTGGCGCTATTTCGAAGGCCGCATGCTGGAAAAGACCGGCCAGGCACAGCAGGCGCAGCCGCTGTTCCGCGAAGCCGCGCGCGCACCGACCTTCCATGGCTTCCTCGCTGCGGACAAGCTGCAGCAGCCCTACACGCTGTGCCCGTGGAAGCCCAACGACAGCGCGCAGGCGCAGGCTGCGGTGGCCCGCGATCCGGCCATCCAGCGGGCGATGGCGCTTTACCAGATCGACCGCGCCGGCTGGGCGGTGGCCGAATGGAACAATGCGCTGTCGCGCTTCGATGACACCCAGCGTCGCCTCGCCGTGCGCGTGGCGCAGGACAACGGTTGGTTCGACCGCGCGGTGTTCGCGCTCGGCAAGCAGCCGCAGGAGCAACGCCTGTACGACCTGCGCTTCCCGCTGCACCACGACGCCACGATCCGCCGTGAATCAGCACGCAATGCCATCGACCCGGCCTGGGTGGCCGCCGAGATCCGCGCCGAAAGCACTTTCACCCCGCGCGCGCGTTCGCCTGCCAATGCGATGGGCCTGATGCAGGTACTGCCGGCGACCGGCGCCGGCGTGGCCAGGTCCATCGGCCTGACCGGCTACGGCGGCGCTGACAGCCTGTACGACCCGGACACCAACATCGCCATCGGCACCGCGTACCTGCGGCAGTTGATGAACAAGTACGACGGCCTGCCCTACGTGACCATCGCCGCCTACAACGCGGGCCCGACGCCGACCGCACGCTGGCAGACCCAGCGCCCGGGCTTCGATCCGGACCTGTGGATCGAGACCATCAGCTACAAGGAAACGCGCGAGTATGTCGCCCGCGTGCTGGCCTTCAGCGTGATCTACGACTGGCGACTCAATGGCGACGCATTGCCGCTGAGCGACCGCCTGATGGGCCGCCTGGTGGACAAGCGCAAGGCCTTCACCTGCGCCGCCAACGCCGACCAGGGCGGCGATTGATCACGTGGTATCGGTAGCGCCGGGCCATGCCCGGCGAACGCCATGTGTTCCGCCGGGCACGCCCGGCGCTACCGTGCCATCATCCCCCCATGAAGATCTATCTTGTCGGCGGCGCCGTGCGCGACCGCCTGTTGCAGCGCCCTGCCGGCGACCGTGACTGGGTCGTCGTCGGCGCCACGCCCGCGCAGATGGAAGCGCAGGGCTACACCGCCGTGGGCCGTGATTTTCCCGTCTTCCTGCACCCGAAGACCGGCGAGGAATACGCGCTGGCCCGCACCGAACGCAAATCCGGCCGTGGCTACCGCGGCTTCGTGGTCGATGCCGATCCGGCGGTGACGCTGGAAGAAGACCTGCAGCGCCGCGACTTCACCATCAATGCCATCGCCTGCGATGAAGACAGCGGCACGCTGGTCGATCCCTATGGCGGTGCGCGCGACCTCGAGCAGCGCGTGCTGCGCCATGTCGGTCCCGCATTCGTTGAAGACCCGCTACGCGTGCTGCGTGCGGCGCGCTTCATGGCCCGCTTCGCCTCGCTCGGTTTCACCGTCGCGCCGGAAACCATGGCGCTGATGCGCGAGGTGGCCGCCAGTGGCGAGCTCGACGCGCTGGTACCGGAACGTGTGTGGCAGGAACTGCGCAAGGCATTGGTGTGCGAGCGCCCATCGGCGTTCCTGCGCACCCTGCACGACGCGCACGCGCTTGGCCCGATACTGCCAGAACTGGAAGCGCTGTACGGCGTACCGCAGCGCGCGGAATTCCATCCGGAAGTCGACACCGGCATCCACCAGGAAATGGTCAGCGACATGGCGGCAAAGCTGGCGCCCGGTGATGACCTGGTCGGCTTCGCCGCACTGACCCACGACCTCGGCAAGGGCCTGACCCCGGCCGAGGAATGGCCGCGCCACATCATGCACGAGCAGCGCGGCATCAAACCGCTGAAAGCACTGTGCGCGCGCCTGAAGATTCCGACCGAGCACCAGCAGTTGGCCGAGGCCGTCTGCCGCGAGCATCTGAACGTGCATCGCATCGACGAACTGCGCGATGCCACCGTGCTGGAACTGCTGGGCCGCTGCGATGCGTTGCGCCGGCCGGAGCGGGTGGCACGCATCGCGCTGTGCTGCGAGGCCGACAAGCGCGGCCGGCTCGGTTTCGAGGACAGCGACTACCCGCAGGGCGAAACACTCAAGCGCCTTCACCGGGCGGCGCTGTCAGTGCAGGCGCGTGACCTGGACACCACACACCTCAAAGGCCCGGCCATTGGTGAGGCGCTGGCCAAGGCGCGTGTACGGGCGATCGCCGCCGCCCGCTGATGCTTATCCGGCACTTTTACCGGTAGTGCCGGCCGCTGGCAGGCAACCACAGCGCTATCAGTGCGCCTTCCCGCGGGTGATCGCCGCCGCGCGTTGCTTCAGCTGCTCCACCGCATCGGGGATCATCTCCATGCCCACGTCCAGGCCGGGGTTCAGCACCAGGCCGACGCCCTCACCGATGCCCGACAGCAGTGCATGCACCGCGATGGGCATGGCGTGGGCAAACTGCGGCAGCTGCTCGTGCCAGATCTCCGCGCGCTCGGGCGCGGTGAACACCGCAAACATCGGCTCGCCGCTTTCGCTGGTCAGCACCAGCGGCGAAATGCTCTCGTCCCAAGCGCCGTCTTCACCGATGGCCTTGTCCAGCAGCACGAACACCGGCGCGGTCAGCAGGCCGTCAAGGAACTGCGAGGCCGTGAGGGTTCCATCCTGGGCCTGCAACAGGCGCACTTCCAGGTCGTTGGCGGGTTCGAACGGCGTTTCGTGGTCCATGGTCGGTTCCGGTACGTGGTTGCTGGCTGCAACTTTAGCAGGCCCGGCATCCGGCTACGTACACCTCGTTCCGCAGCGGAATCGACCTCAGCGGCCGATCAGGCTTTCCGCCGGAATGCCCAGGTTGCGGTGCAGATTGCGGATCATCTCCAGGGTCCAATCCGCGCTTGCGATTCAATACCTCATATACGCGGTTGAGCTGACCAATCGAGGGCACCAGATCCTTGACGGTCAGACCGCCCTGCTCCATGCGGAAGCGGATCGCTTCAATCGGGTCCGGCAGCTCGATCGGATAGTGCTTCGCTTCGTAGGCCTCCACCAAGGTGGCGAGAATCTCGAAACGATCTCCCTCTTCGCTATCCAGCGCAGGTTCGTTCTCGAAATAGGCCTCCAGCTCGCGCAACGCGTTCTGGTAGTCGACTTCTGTGCGAACAGGACGAATGTTCATGGAAACTCCGCAGTACAAGCGCCAACCAGATCATAAGCCGCACGCAGCACTTCAGTTATACGGTCAGCCCCCACCGTGTCCATGCCGCCACATCCACCCCGCCACCGCCAGCCCGGCCACCACCACCAGCATCACCGGCAGGCCGAAGCGGTGCCGGAACGGGATCGGCACCCCGCCGAGCTGCTGGTCCATGCTTTCGGTATCCAGCACCCAGCCGTGCTCGCAGCCGGTGCAGGCCAGCTCGTAGCGGCGCTGGTAGACGAAGCCGAACAGCAGGTCGATGCGCGCCATCCTGTAGCGCAGCTGCGGGGCGAATTCGGTTTCGGTCTGGCAGCGCAGGCAGTGGTGCGATTCGGTGGGGCCGACAATCAGCACCCGTTCGTGTTGGCCGATCAGCAGCAGGTTCAGCCCTCCTTGCAGGCGGGCTGGGCCAGCAGCCAGGCCTCGGCCGCCGCCACCGTGGCGGCATCGCCGACGGTGGCCTGGTCCGGCGCGATCTTCCGCCCGTCGCCATTTCCATTGCGATCGCGCATGACGCTGGTGGTCAGCACCAACGCGCTGCCGTCCACCAGCCGGCGCACCACGTTGGCCGTCGATACACCCGCCGTGGGCTGTCCGAAACTGCGGGTCTGCGCCCGGCCTCGGAACGCCAGTACGGTCGCTTCGCCGGAACTGGCGGTGCGCGGGCCGGTCAACACCGCCACCGGCGCGCCAACCTGGCGGGGCAGATAGCCGGGCTGGCCGAAATCCAGGCGCGTCGCCTCGCCCATGCGCACGCCACTGGCAGTGGTCTGCCAGCGTACCGGACCGTCGGCGGTCTCGAATGAGCCCACGTCCTCGATACCCATCGCCGAAGTGCGCAGCAGCGGCGCAACGCCCAGCAGCATCGGCCACATGTTGCCGCCGGTGTTGTCGCGCAGGTCGACGATCCAGCCACAGCGAGGCGTGCTGTCCTTTTCACGGATGGCGTTCTGCCAACGCACCGCACGCTGGATGTTCTGTTGCTGCAGCTGCTGCGGCGGCGCACCGGGGTCTGCCGCATAGCCCTCGATCAGCACCTGGCCGATACGCGGGTCACGTGCGCGAGTGGCGTCGCTTTCGCTGCGGGCAGCAGCGGTGGCGTTTTCGCGGGCGAAACGCTCCACGCGTTGCTGCTGTCGTTGCGGGGTCATCCAGCTGCCGTGACCGCCTGAACTGCGACCGATGGCCTCGGCCAGGACGGTCCGGACCTTGGCCGGATCGCCCTGCGCATCCTTCAGGCGCGTGCGCGTGGCAGGCCAATCGACCCTGCCTCGGTACAGCGCCTCGCGTTCAAGCATGTCCAGCAGCTGTGCCTGTGCGGCGGGTGATGGAATCTCGATGGCGTCAGCCGCAGTGGCGGCGGTCGTTGCCAGCAGCGCGGCGATGAGGAGGGCACGTCCCGGCAATCCTTTGCTGTTCCGCATCGACATCTCCCTGTCGTTGAATGAAGGCGAAGCATAACGCCTTGGCCGCCGCGCGGCGTGTCGCATCAGGCACGTCAGGATCGGACTGCGATTTACAACTTTGCCCATGTCGGCACGCTGGCAAACGCGCGAAGGTCGCTGTGCCGGCGCCACCTGCGCCGGCCGGGATTGGCGTCCTGAATCAATGAGCAAAGATGACCGATTGCCTCGATGCAGGCACTCGCGACAATGCACCACCTGCCGGTCCATGGCGGGCGGTGCGTGGGGACCCTTGGGTCCGTCGGCTTCTTCTTTGCTCTTGACCGGCACGCCAACCCGCACCGCCCGCCACCTTGCATTCCGCAGGTGGCCCAGCCCTGTGAGGTTGTTGCCATGACCACGCTCCACCCCACCTATCCGCGCCTGCACACATTGCTGGGCGATGCCCTGCCCGACCTGCAGCTGCCCAACGCCACCGCCGAGGCGCTGGAAGACGCGCTGGCCGAAGCCGATGAAGCTGCTCCCACGCCCGCCTTCTTCAAGCGGCTGCGCGACGTCACGCGCTGCCACGCCGCTGACGGCGAGCCGTGGACGGAACTGCGCATCACGCCGGCACGGGCGCGCGATCTGGCCTGCACCACGCGCTGCCTGCTGGCGTTGTCGGCGCTGGGGGGTGTGCTGCTGGCGACGCAGGCAGCGCGTGAACTGGACGACGCGGAAGCGCAGTGCCCGCCGCTGACGGAGGAAGGGCTGTTGCACGCGGTGCAGCTGCTGGCCGATCACGCGGGCGCGTTGCTGGGGCGTACGCCGTTGTAATACAGCGGCGTTGGGATTGCTTGATTGGTAGCCAGGGCGTGTCGACCGAGGTCGACACCTACCAGAGCAGGTCATGGCGCTGGAGGGATTCGTGCCGACCCAGGTCGGCACCCAACAGAGCGGGTCATGCCGCTGGAGGGATTCGTGTCGACCGAGGTCGACACCTACCAGAGCGGATCATGGCGCCGGGGGGATTCGTGCCGACCTGGGTCGGCACCCACCAGAGCGGGTCATGGCGTCGGTTGGATTCGTGTCGACCAAGGTCGACACCCACCCAAGCGGAGGTCGTCACCAGTCCGCGCGCAGGCCGATGTTGCCTTCGATGATGCGGCGCTTGCCGTTGTCGCTGCCACCAACCTCGCGGGTGTAGTCGGCCACGGCATACGCGCTGATCGTGCGGTTGAAGCGCCCGACCACGCCGACACCGGCCTCCACAGCACGCGAGCGCTGCGAATTGATGATCGCGTCGCTGTCGAACAGGATGCGGTCCTCGCCCGAACGGCCATGCCAGTAGTTCAACTTGAAGTACGGCTGCCAGCCGTTGTCGGCCAACTGGTAATCGCCCGCCAGGCGCAGGCCGACGCGGCCGGTCCAGGCGTTGTCGTTGTCGAAGGAAACGGTGGACACCAGATCACGCTGGTCATCCAGTGAACTGCGCTGCCAGATGACCTGCAGCTGCGGTTCCAGCCACCACGATGACTGCCCGAACTGCAGCAGTGGCTTGCCCGCTTCCAGCGACAGCGTGGTGCCGTCGCCCTTGAGGTCGATGCCCAGCCCGCGCGAGGAGCGCGTGCGGCCGTCGTAGCGGCTCTGCATCGCCACCGCGTCGATGTAGCCGCCGCTGCTGTCGGTCAACGTCCAGTACAGGCCCACGTGCTTGTCGTCCAACCGGCTCTGGCCGACCAACACGTTGTCCCAGCCCACGGCCAGGCCGGTGATCCTGCCATCGGCGCGGGTGCGGCCGACGAACACGCCGATCTGGTTGCGGTGGCTGTCACCGCTGGCAGCCCACACATCCAGGCCTGCCTGCACACCCATCACGTCACCATCGAAGCCGGGCCGTGCATCGCCTTTCCAGTGGATCTCGCTGCTCTGCCCGACCAGCCGTCCCCATGCCGTGCGGAAGGCGCCCTGGTTGTACAGCAGGCGCTGTTCGCCCTGGCGCTCATGGAAGGTCCCCAGGCTGGCCAGCGAGGTCTCGCGCAGCAGCGGTGGCACCACGGCGTAGGCCGCGGTCTCCAGGCGGTACAGCGGCACCAGGCCGTTCTCGTTCGGCGCGGCGGGCCTTGCCCCCGCACTGGGCGGCGGCGAACCGGTACCGGGCAGGCTGCCACCGGCCACCGGCACGTCCGGTACGGGTGGATCACTGGGCGGCGCTACGGGCGCAGGTTCCGGCGGCGGTGGCGGCGGTGCCGTCTCGCCTGCGGTCAGGTCCGGATCGATGGCACCCTCTGGCGGCGGTGGGGGTGCCGGGGGAATCGGCGGCGGTGGCGCCACCGGTGGCGTCGGCGGTGGCGGCGGCAGTACTTCGCCGCCGCCGTTCGGCGCGGGCGTCGGCCCGGCCGCCAATGTCGAACGCAGGTACCAGTTCTCGCCGGTGCCGGCGCTGACGCCACCCTTGAACAGGAAATACTCGTAGGCACCGGCCGAGACCGGTGCGAACAACGAGAACGCGCCTGGCGCGGTGGTTGCGCCGTTCAGCGCCTGCACCACCAGGATACCGTCGACCAGCGTGGCCGCTCCTCCGCCACCGGTGTTGATGATGCCCAGGCCGGTGCTGCCGGTGGCGCTGCCGCCATCAAAGACCAGGCGGTCGCTGGCTGAGTCGTCTGCACCCAGCACGGTCTGCAGGTACACGCCACCGCCGTCGCCGCGGTAGTTGCCACGGATGGTGAAGGCATCGCCGGCGCCGCTGTTGTTGGTCAGATCAATGCGTCCGGCGTTGACCATGTTCACCAGCGCAGCTGCCGCGAACGGACGGATCGCATGGTTGCCGCCACCGCCGAACAGCGTGCTGGTCTCGTCCACGTTCAAGCTGCCGGTGCCGGTGGCACTGTCGCCCAGCACCAGGTCGCCATCGAAGGTGAGCTCGGTGCTGCTGGCCAGGCTGATCGCTTCCCAGTTCTGGAAGCGTCCGACGCCAGCGGTCTTGACGTTGTTGAAGCTGAGGCGATCGCTGCCGGTGCCACCATCGAACAGCGGTACAGCGCCCAGGTTGGCCTGGTTGAGATTGCCCAGGGTCGCGACGTCATCGTCGGGGCCCATGTCGATGGCGCCGTAGACAATGCCGCCGCCATTCCAGTTGAAGGTGTCGTTGCCGGTGCTCAGCAGCACCTGGCCACGCACCGTGCCACCGGTGATGGTGACGCTGTCGGCGCCGCCACTGACGCTGATGTTGCCGCCGATGTAGGCGTCGTTGGAGATGATGATGGTGTCGGTGTCGAAGCCGGTGACCACGTTGCCGTCGACGGTGCCGCCGGACATGTCCCACAGGTTCTTGTCCAGTTTCATGTTGACGCGGCCGATGCGGCCGCCGGTCATCCACGCCTGGTCGCCATCTTCGAACGCGCCGACGATGCGGCCACCGCTCATGCGGAAGGTGTCGATGTTGTCGCCCTGCTGCAGGGCGCCGATGGTGCCGCCGGTCATGACGAAATCATCGCGGCCACTGCCCTGCGTCACCAGCCCGGTGATGGTGCCGGCGTTGACGGTCAGCTGGTCATCGCCATTGCCCTGGTCGAGGCTGTCGATGGTGCCGCCGCTGAGCAGCAGCACGTCGTTGCCATCGCCCTGCTGCACGCCGCCGCTGATGCTGCCGGCCAGCATCTGCAGACGATCGTTGCCGGCACCGAACTGCACGCCGCTGCTGCCACTGATGGTGCCGCGGTTGACCAGTTCGCTGTCGCCGGCACCGCTGAACTGCAGTGCGATACCGCTGCCGGAACTGATGCTGCCGGTGTTGTCGACGCGGCTACCGCCGCCAAGCTGTACCGCGGTACCGCTCGCCGAGCTGATGGCACCGAGATTGGTGAGCACGTGCCCGCCAGCGCCGAGCAGGGAGACGGCGCTGCCCGCGCCGGCCTGCTGCAGCTGCGCGCCATTGCCAACATTCACGGTGATGCCCGTCGCGCCACTGGCGCTGATGGCTGCTGTCTCGGGATTGGGGGCGGTGCTGCTGCAGGTGACGGTCTGCCCGGCCACGGGAGCCGTTGCATCGCACCCTGCCCAGGCGGCAGGGGCGGACAGGGCGAGCAGCGAGGGCATCGCCAGGATCTGCAGCAGGGAAACGGTCAAGCGGTGCTGGCGGAACCCGCGCGGGACGACATGGGACATACAGCACTCCTGGGTCGGGGGATCAGGAACTGCGGATGCTCTGTACGACACTGCTGATGCAGTCTGCCCTGCCATGAATGGTTTCGATAGGTGAACTTATCGGCAGTCGGTCACGCTTTCGTTGTGAAACCGGGAAGCAGTCACGCAGCCCGCATGTCGATGAACCGATTCATTTCCCATCGCCCGGATGGAACATCCACGCATGGCGTGGATCTACAGCAGACATGCCACGTGTGGATGGGCCATGGATCCGCGCCACGCGTGGATGAACCGTGGCGCCACACCACACACGGATGGGCCATGCCCAGTAGATCCACGCCATGCGTGGATGGGCCGTTTTCCACGATCTTCGTCCGCGCTCAGATCTTCAGATAAATGCGACGTCGGTCCAACCACCACGCCACGCCCCACCACAGCGCGACGAACGCCAGCGCCTGCAGCATCGAGGCCAGCTCCAGCGCCTGTGGCATTGCTGCGGCCAACTGTTGCCAGACCCAACTCCAGGCGCCGGTGGCCAACAGGATCACCGACATCACCGAGGCACCCAGATAGGCGGTGATGGCATTGACGCCGAAGCGCCGGCCCAGTGCCGGCCATCCCTTGCGGTCGATCAGCAGGTGGCCCAGCCACAATGCCAGCGCGGCCAGGCCACCGGTCCACAGCACGTAGCTGGGCGTCCACAGCTGCTTGTTGAGCGGCAGTACGGTTGCCAGCAGCAGGCCAAGCACGGCGGTGACCGCACCCAGCGCGGCCAATGCACCGGCGCGGCCACTGCGCAGCAGGCCACCTGCCAGCAGGCCCAGCACGGTGCTGGCCAATGCGCCCAGACTGCTCAGCAATCCTTCCGGGTCATGGCCCAGACCGGTATCGGCCTGCCATTGGTAGATCCATGGCGCGAACAAGGTGGTATCCAGGCGACTGGCCGGGTTGGTCCACGGCGCCAGGTCACCCACGCCCAGCAGCAGCGCGGCGTAACCCACCAGCAGCGCCACCAGCGCGGCCGCCTGCACGCGCGGGCGCGCATACACCGCCAGCACGCCCACCACGGCCGCGCACAGCGCAATGCGCTGCAGCACGCCCCAGATGCGGAAATGGTGCGTGTGCAATGCCCACCACACCAGCAGGTGCAGCAGCACACCGGCAACGGCGATGCGCAGCGCGCGTTCCAGCACGCCACGTGCAAGCGCAGGCCGTGCGGCCGCATCCAGCGCGCGCGGTGCCACGCTGAAGGCCATCGACACGCCAACAAGGAACAGGAAGAACGGGAACACCAGATCGGTCGGCGTACAGCCGTGCCAGTCGGAATGGCGCAGCGGTGCGAACACCGCGCTCCAGTCGCCTGGGTTGTTGACCAGCAGCATCGCCGCCACGGTCATGCCGCGCAGGGCGTCGATCGAGCCCAACCGGCGTGGCGGCGCGCTGCTCATCGTCAGGCCGCCTCGTACTGGCCGGCGATCCACGTACCACGCACCTGCAGCGCGTCGTCCAGCAGCACCAGGTCGGCCTGGTAGCCCTCGGCGATGTAGCCCAGGCGATCATCGACGTTGAGGAACTGCGCCGGATAGGTCGATGCCATGCGCGCGGCTTCGGCCAGCGGCTGGCGCAGCAACTGCACGGTGTTGCGCACGGCAGTGGCCATGTCCAGCGCCGAACCGGCCAGCGAGCCGGCCGCGTTGCGCACCACGCCGTCGATGGCAGTAATGGTTTCGCCATACAGCACGTAGCTCGGATCGTCGGCACCGACCGGCGGCATCGCATCGGTCACCAGCAGCAGGCGGCCACGCGGCTTGGCCGCCAGCGCCACCCGCAGGCTGGCCGGATGCACGTGCACGCCATCGACGATGATGCCGATCCAGCTGTCGCGATCTTCCAGTGCCGCGCCGACTGCGCCGGGTTCGCGGCCCTGCAGCGGTGACATCGCGTTGTACAGATGGGTGAAGCCACGCACGCCGGCATCGAGGCCGGCACGGATCTCTTCATAGGTGCCGGCTGTGTGGCCAGCGGCGACGATCACACCGCGCTCGACCAGCGCACGGATGGTCTCCAGCGGCACGCGCTCGGGCGCCAGGGTCAGCAGGGTCACGCCGTTGTCCAGCGACGACGCCAGTTCGATTTCCTGCTCGTCCGGCACGCGGAACTTGCTGGCATCGTGCGTGCCCTTGCGCGCCGGTGCGATGTAAGGGCCTTCCAGGTGGATGCCGATCACGCCGGGCACGCCCTGTGCGATCGCCTGGCGCATCGCGCCGATCGCCTCGCGCATCACGACCACGTCGTCACTGATCAGGGTCGGCAGCATTGCCGTGGTGCCGAAGCGGCGATGCGCACGGGCAATCGTACGCAGCGACTCGACGTCGGGCGTGTTGTTGAACAGCGCGCCGCCACCGCCATTGACCTGTACATCGATGAAGCCGGGCAGCAGCCAGCCACCGCCCAGATCCACCTGCTCGTCGGCCGTACCCAGCTGTGGCGCCGCGTCGGGCAGCAGCGCGCTGATGTGGCCGTCTTCGATCACCACCGCAAGATCATCGCGGAACTCATCGCCGGCAAGAATGCGGGCATTGCGCAGGACGGTTGCCATCACACCGTCTCCGTCACCTTGTTCAGATGCGGCGGCAGATCCGGGTTGAAGCCGCGGCGCAGCGCCAGTGCATTGATCGCGCGATAGAAGCTCTGCACCGTCAGCAGCGGCGCGCACAGCGGATGCGGCGCGGCAGCGACCGGCAGGTTGCCGCCGGCACCGGCCAGCCACACCTTGGCGCCACGTGCGGTGAACTCTTCAGCCACGGCACGGGTACCGGCGCCGGTCTCATCGGGCTGTGCAAAGGCCAGCACCGGGAAGCCGCGATCGACCAGCGCCATCGGACCATGCTTGACCTCGGCCGAGCTGTAGGCCTCGGCATGCAGGCTGCAGGTTTCCTTGAACTTCAGCGCCGCTTCCTGCGCCGCGCCCAGGCCGAGGCCACGGCCGAGCACGAACAGGTTGTTGGCCTCCACCAGGCCATCGGTCACCGCGCTCCAGTCGCATTGCCAGGCCTCGCGCATGGCATCGGGCAGCAGGTCCAGAGCGTTGCGCAGCGCGCTGTCCTGCTTCCAGTACGCGGCCAGCTGCAGCAGCGCGGACAACGAAGCGAGGTAGCTCTTGGTCGCCGCCACGCTCTTCTCCACGCCGGCATGCAGCGGAATGACCGTGTCGGCCAGTTGTGCCAGCGGAGAATCCTCGACGTTGACCAGCGCCACCACGCGCGCGCCAGCGGCCTTGGCCGCTTCGGCATTGCGCAGCAGGTCCGGGCTCTTGCCGGACTGCGAGATGACAATGAACAACGCACCGCGCAGCTGCAGCGGTGCGGCGTAGACCGAACCCACCGATGGCGAGGCCGAGGCAACGACCAGGCCCAGCTGGGTTTCCAGCAGGTACTTGCCGTAGGTGGCGGCATGGTCGGAGCTGCCACGTGCGCAGGTCACCACGAACGGCGGCGGCGCAGCGCGCAGGCTGGCTGCCAGCGTCTCCATCACGGCGTGGTTGCGGGCGAACTGGCGGGCAACGACCTCGGCCGCTTCGGCGGCCTCGGCGAACATCAGGGTGGCGGTGGGATCGGACAGCGACATGGCAGGCTCAGGAAGGATCGGAAGGAAGGGGGCGCGCGGCGGCAGGACGCATCGGTGCGGTCGAGCCGCGCACCACCAGTTGCGGCACGAAGCCCTGGTTGTGCAGCGGCGCCGGCGCATCGTCGTAGGCATCGCTGCGCAGCTGTGCGATCAGCAGGCGCGCGGCATGGCGGGCGATGTCTTCGGTGGCCTGCTTGGCGGTGGTCAGCGGCGGCCACGACTGGCGCGAGAACGGACTGTCCTCGAAGCCGGCAATGGACAGGTCGTAGGGCACGTTCATGCCGGCCGACTTCGCTGCGGCCAGCACGCCGGCGGCGATTTCATCGTTGGAACCGAAGATGGCGGTGGGCGGTTCGCGCAGTGCCAGCAGGCGCCGCGCACCGCGGAAACCATCGTCGAAGGTGTAGTCGCCCTGCACCACCAAATGCTTGTCCACGGTCATGCCGTAGTCCTTCAGCGCGGCCTCGTAACCGGCGTAGCGTTCGCCCGAAGAACGGTGCGAGGTGCCACCCCAGAGGAAGCCGATGCGCTGGTGGCCCAGCTGGATCAGGTGCTCGGTGATTTCATAGGCGGCTTCGCGGTCGTCGACGAACACGCAGGCGCCATCGGCCGGATCTTCGGTAGCGGCGATGATCCGCACCAGCTTGATGCCGCGCGCGGTGAGCGCCTGGACCAGGTCGCGACGTTCGGACATCGGTGCGGTCAGCACCAGCCCGGCCAGGCGCGAGCGCTGCACCCAGTCGGCCAGTTCATCGGCCAGCAGCGGCGAACTGGAATCGCACGGATGGATCTGCAGGCCGAAGCCGGTTTCGCGGCAGGCCGCGAGCACACCGTTCTGCACGCCGATGATGTGGTACGGGTTGGGGTTGTCGTACACCAGCCCGATCACGAAGGTGGTGCCGCTGCGCAGGTTGCGCGCCGACGGATCGGGTTCGTAGTCGAGCTCGGCAATGGCACGCAGCACCCGTGCACGAGTGGCCTGCATCACCGAGGGCTCGTTGTTGATCACCCGCGACACCGTCTTCAGCGAGACCTTGGCCTTTTCGGCAACGTCCTTGATGGTCGCTCTGCGCATCGGCTTTTCCTGGGGTTGGCTGCCGTCCATCATCGCCGATCAGACCTTGTCCTGCGGCAGGCCGACGCGATGGCCGACCACCGAGTAGAACAGGATGTACAGGTAGCAGGGCACCATCAGCAGCAGGAACACCAGCTGGAAGTCGATGTGCTGCTTGAGCACGGCAAACAGCTGCGGAATGATCGCACCGCCGGCGATGCCCATGACCAGCAGCGCCGAACCGGTTTCGGTGAAGCGGCCCAGGCCACGGATCGCCAGCGGGAAGATCGCCGGCCACATCATCGCGTTGGCAAAGCCCAGCAGTGCCACGAAGGCGACCGACACATAGCCGTGGGTGAAGAAAGCGCCCAGGCAGAACAGCACGCCCAGTACCGCCGAGACGGTCAGGTAGCGCGACTGCGAGACCACTCGCGGGATCAACACCAGGCCGACCACGTAGCCGATGAGCATCGCAAACAGGGTGAACGCGGTGAACATCTTGGTCTGGTCCAGCGGCAGGTCGAAGCCATGACCGTAGGTACCGATGGCATCTCCGGCCATCACTTCCACGCCGACGTAGACGAACAGGCAGAGCACGCCCAGCCAAAGATGCGGGAACTGGAAGATGCTGCTGCGCTCGGCCTTGCCTGGCACGCCGGCCGGTGTGGCATTGGCCTCGGAGGCCTTGATTTCGGGCAGCGGCGAGAACAATACCGCCACCGCCAGCAGCACCAGCAAACCGGCCATGGCCAGATACGGCGCGTGGATCTTGGCCGCGAACTGGTTGAGCAGCGTGGCCTTGGTGGCCGCATCGGCGGCCTGCACCTGGGCGTCGAGATCACCGATGCCATGCAGCACCAGGGTGCCGATCAATATCGGCGCAAGGATGCCAGCGATCTTGTTGCAGATGCCCATCATCGCGATGCGCCGTGCGGCGGTTTCGATCGGGCCGAGGATGGAGATGTACGGGTTGATCGCGGTCTGCAGCAGCGCAAGGCCGCTACCGATCACGAACAGGCCGCCCAGTGCACCGGGATACCAGCGCTGGGTGGCGAATTCACCGAACAGCGCCGCACCACCGGCCATCACCAGCAGGCTCAGGCTCAGGCCTTTTTTCATGCCGGTGCGGCGCAGGATCCACGACGCCGGCAGGGCCAGGAAGAAGTAGGACAGGTAGAACACCATCAGCACCAGGAAGGCGCCGACCTCGCTCAGCTCGAAGGCGAGTTTGACGAAGGTGATCAACGGGCCGTTGAGCCAGGTGAAGAAGCCGATCAGGAAGAACAGCACGCCGACGATGGCGATGGACGAGGCCACGTTCGGGCGTGCGCTTGCAGCGGGGACGGCTGACATCAGGAAGGCTCCTGCGGCGACGGCCGCAGAACACGGCGTCGGAGAGTGGCTGGGAACAACGTTGTCACATTCTTTCGATGGACAGCGACCGTTTGTCAACTTCCATGCGCGGGTCACCACACCCCATGTTGCACTGCGCAAGCGCGTTGCACGGCCATCCGCTGAATGCGCTTGGCCCTTGAAGCCCCTTGCTGCAACGGTTCCGCCCGGGATGCAGTACTCACGCCATGTAAACGTTTACGGCGATCTGCATTCGTTGCGGCGCAGCAACGAAAGTGTCACGAACTCGTTGACATCGTTGTCAACGCGGTTACAGACTCCGCCCAATCGCCGGCTCCATCGTTGCCCTTCCCGGGGCCGGCCCCACCTGCAGCAGGAGCCCGCGTGACCGCCAGCCATCCCGCCCCGGCCCATGTCCTGTCCCGCGTCGCGCCCTCGTTCCTGGCTGCCGACGTTGGCGGCACCCATGTGCGTGTCGCCCGGGTCCAGGCCAGCGGCGACGATGCCCATCCGGTGCAGGTGCTCGATTACCGCAAGTACCGCAACGCCGACCACGCCGGGCTCAGCGCGATCCTCGCCGACTTCCTGGCCGAAGGCCCGCGCCCGTCGCATTGCGTGGTCGCCACCGCCGGCTATGCCCGCGAAGACGGCACGGTGATCACCGCCAACGTGCCGTGGCCGTTGTCGGCGCGGCAGATCGAGGCCGACGTCGGCCTGCAGCGGGTGCACATCGTCAATGACTTCGAAGCGGTGGCCTACGCGGCCGCGCAGGTCGATGCCAGCGGCGTGCTGCACCTGTGCGGCCCGGAAACGGCGCCGCGCGGCCCGACCCTGGTGGTCGGCCCCGGCACGGGCCTGGGCGCAGCGCTGTGGATTCCCACCGCCAACGGCCCGGTGGTGCTGGCCACCGAGGCCGGGCAGCCGACCCTGGCCGCCAGCACCGAACTGGAAATGGCGATCGTCCGCCACATGCAGCGCGACCGCGCGCACGTGTCGATCGAACATGCGATTTCCGGCCCCGGCCTGATGAACCTGTACCGCGCGATCTGCGCGCTGCAGGGGCAGACACCGGCGCTGGCCAGCCCCGATGCGGTCACCGCTGCGGCGATGACCGGCACCGATCCGCTGGCGCGTCAGGCGCTGGATGTGTTCTGCGGCCTGCTCGGCAGCACCATCGGCGACATGGCCCTGTTCTATGGCGCCCACGGCGGGGTGTACCTAGCCGGCGGGATCCTGCCGCAGATCCGCGAGTACCTGCGTACCAGCACCTTCGTCGAACGCTACCTGCAGAAGGGGCCGATGGGCGAGGCGCTGGCACGCATCCCGGTGAAGGTGGTCGAGCACGGACAGCTGGGCGTGATCGGCGCTGCCAGCTGGTACCTGCTCCACGCCGACGCCTGAACCTGCAATCGGCTTCAACGCAATCGCAGCACGCAGTACGTGGCACGCCAATGCCGGGACATCGCCGCCGCCCCGCGCACGTCATCGCAACCGCAATCCCATATCGCCGCCGGCATCCAATCGAGTGATGAGGAGAGACATCATGAATACCCGCAAGACCTTGCTTTCGGCCGCCATCGTCAGCTGCATCGCCTTCAGTGCGCACGCGCAGCAGGCCGCCCCGACCGCCACCGATCTGGACACCGTCACCGTTACCGGTATCCGCGGTTCGATGGAGAAGTCGCTGGACACCAAGCGCGAAGCCAATGCGCGCGTGGAAGTGGTCACCGCCGAAGACGTGGGCAAGCTGCCGGCGCACAACGTCGCCGATACCCTGCAGCGCCTGCCGGGCGTCAACATCAGCTCGTCCAGCGCCGATGAGGGCGGCTTCGACGAAGCCGACCGTGTCAGCCTGCGCGGCACCAGCCCCAGCCTCACCCAGACCCTGATCAACGGCCACACCGTCGGTTCGGCCGACTGGTTCGTGCTCAGCCAGGGCAACAACGTCGGCCGCAGCGTCAGCTACTCGCTGCTGCCGTCGGAACTGGTCAGCTCGGTGGAAGTGAACAAGTCCTCGCAGGCCAAGCTGCAGGACGGTGGCACCACCGGTACCGTCAACATCATCACCCGCAAGCCGCTGGAGTTCTCCAAGCAGTTCACCGCTGAAGGCTCGATCGGCATGGTGCGTTCGGACCAGGCCAAGTCGAACGACCCGCAGTACTCGGCATTGTTCAACTACAAGAACGAAGAAAACACCTTCGGCGTGATGGTGCAGGGCTTCAGCCAGAAGCGCGAACTGCGCCGTGAAGCGCAGGAAATTCCGGGTGGCTTCTTCCAGATCGGTCCCAAGGATCCGGTGGCCCTGACCAATCCGGACCTGATCGGCGTCAACGTTCCCGGCCTGCTGGGTTCGACCCTGTTCGAACAGACCCGTGAGCGCAAGGGCGGCCTGGTCTCGCTGCAGTTCAAGCCGACCGACACCCTCACCCTGGGCCTGAATGGTTTCAGCTCCGAGCTGAAGGCGAACAACTACAACCGCAACTTCATGATGTTCGGCAACAGCTTCGCCAAGGTGCAGGCGCCGAATCCGGGCTATGTGGTCAAGGATGGCGTGCTGACCAACGCCACCTATGCAGGCGTGCCGGGCACCAACTACGCGGTGTACGACATGATCTACCGCGAGTCGAAGGCCAAGTCGAGCTACGTCACCTTCGATGCCGACTGGCAGATCAGCGACAGCCTGACCGCCAAGTTCCAGGCCGGCAGCACCAAGGGCACCGGTGAGACCCCGCGCCAGTACATCGCCGAGGTCACTCTGGCCGGCGGCGGTGGCGCCAGCTGGGCCACGCACGGCAGCGGCTCGCCGATCGACTGGAACGTCGGCGGCGACCTCTCGCCCAACGGCGTCACCAGCTTCGGCACCTGGGGCAACCAGCAGGTCACCGCCGAAGACAAGGAGAAGTGGGCCACGCTCGACTTCAACCAGTACTTCAACGACGGCGGCGTGCTGAGCTCGCTCGATTTCGGTGTGCGCTTTGCCGATCACAAGCGCGAAGCGCTGTCGCCGGAAGGCGCGACCCCGGGTGACATCTGGAGTGCACTGAAGAACGGCGCCACCTCCAACTACCCGAACGGTTTTGCCGGCGATATCGGCGGCACCTTCCCGCGCAACATCTGGTACTTCACCCCCGGTGCGCTGAAGGAGGCGGTGACCAACAACTCCACCTGGCTGGCGGGCAACGACGGTCCGACCGGTCGCCACAACTACGGTGCCGAGTGGCGGGTGAAGGAAAAGAACTTCGCCGGCTACGTGCAGGCCAATTTCCGCGGTGACTGGTGGAGCGGCAACCTGGGCCTGCGCTACGTCAACATCAAGCAGGACATCGATACCTACAACGCCGTCAGCAATGCTGCCGATGCGGATGTCAGCAGCCTGTTCGGCATGTGGGAACGCATGGCCTTCCAGAACAAGCGCAACCGCGTGCTGCCCAGCGCCAACATCAAGTTCGACCTGGACGACAACCTCGTGCTGCGCGTGGCCGCGTCGCAGACCCAGACCCTGCCGGACTACTCGGCACTGGGCGCGTCCTCGTACGGTTCCGACCTGAACCGGACCGGCGGCGGCGGCAACCCGAACCTCAAGCCGACCCTGTCCACCAACCTGGATGCCAACCTGGAGTGGTACTTCATGCCGCGCGGCCTGTTGTCGATCGGCGCCTACCACATGGACCTGAAGGACTACATCGCCTTCGACGTCGTCTCGCGCCAGCTGTACAGCGAACTGACCAACCAGCTTGAGACCTACCAGATCTCCACCCCGATCAATGCCGACGGCAAGGTCACCGGCGTGGAAGTGGCCTACGAGCAGCCGATCGGCGAATACTTCGGCGTCAACGCCAACTACACCTACGCCAACGGCACGACCGCGCACACCTGGTCCGATGGTTCGCACAACCTGCTGGGCACTTCGAAGAACACCTACAACGTGGGAGCGTACTTCGAGAACGAGCGCTTCGGTGCACGGGTCAGCTATACCCACCGTTCCTCGTTCCTGATCAGCCTGTCGGGCACCAACCCGTACTACCAGGATGACTTCGGCACGCTGTCGGCGTCGCTGAGCTTCAAGGCCACCGACTGGCTGAGCATCAGCCTGGATGGCCTGAACCTCAACAACCCGACCTACAAGTACTACCAGACCGCGGCCATTCCGACCTCGTTCTACAGCAACGGTCGCCAGTACTACCTGAACTTCCGCTTCAAGTACTGATCCAGCGGCAGCCTCATCGCCGAGTCGTGCACGCACGCCGGGCCTGGGTCATTCCGGGCCCGGCGTTTTTCATGTATAGCGAACATCGCACCCGATCCAAGGAGTCCTTCAGATGACGAAGCCCACCCGCGCCAGGATGCGCAGCCTTCTGTTGCTGGGCAGCCTGCTGGCCGCCCTGCCTGTGCTGCCGGCACTGGCCGCCGATGCCCCGGCACTCGATACCGGCCCTGGCCCGCAGCTGCGCGCCGGCAGCCTGATGTTGATTCCCGCACCGGCCAACGTGCAGCGCGGCAACGGCGCGGGCATCACCGTGGGCGCCGCTACCGTGCTGCATGCCGATGGCGAAGCCGCACAGCGCGTGGCCGCACAGTTCGCCGACCTGCTGGCGCGCAGTGGTGGGCCGCGACTGGCCGTGGCCAACGGCAAGGCCGCCGCCAAGGGCAACAGCATCCGCTTCCAGATCGTGCCGACCTTCCGCGACAGCGGCGAGGGCTACACGCTGGAAAGCACCGCGCGGGGCGTGCTGGTGCAGGCCGGCAACGAGACCGGCCTGTTCTACGGCGCCACCACCCTGGCCCAGCTCGCCACCGGCGGCAGCAACGGCGTGCTGCCGGCCGTGCAGATCCAGGATGCGCCGCGCTTCAGCTGGCGTGGCTTCATGCTCGACTCGGCGCGGCACTTCCAGAGCCTGGACGAGATCAAGCGCGTGCTCGATGCGATGGCAGCGCACAAGCTCAACACCTTTCATTGGCACCTGACCGACGACCAGGGCTGGCGCATGGAGATCAAGCGCTACCCGAAGCTCACCGAAGTCGGCAGCTGCCGCCTTCCGGCCGGTGATGGCGGCATCGATCCGGTCAGTGGCAAGGAACATCCGTACTGCGGCTTCTACACGCAGGACCAGATCCACGAAGTGATCGCCTACGCCGCCAAGCTGCATATCCAGGTCATTCCGGAAATCGATGTACCCGGCCACGCCACCGCTGCCATCGCCGCCTATCCGGAACTGGGTACGATCGACACGCCGTTGAAACCGTTGAGCGAATGGGGCGTGTTCCCGAACCTGTTCAACGTCGAGGACGGCACCGTTACCTTCCTGGAGAACGTGCTGGAAGAAGTGATCCAGCTGTTCCCGGCCAGGTATGTGCATGTGGGTGGCGACGAGGCGGTGAAGGACCAGTGGGAAGCATCAAAACAGGTGCAGCAGCGCATGCGCGCGCTCGGCATCAAGGATGAGATGGCCATGCAGAGCCACATCATCAAGCGCCTGGAAACCTTCCTGGAACAACACGACCGTCGCCTGATCGGCTGGGACGAAATCCTTGAGGGCGGCCTGCCGCCGCAGGCCACGGTGATGTCATGGCGCGGCACCGAAGGCGGCCTTGCTGCGGCCAGCGCCGGCCACGATGTGGTGATGTCGCCGGTCAGCCACCTGTACCTGGATTACCTGCAGACGGCCTCGCCGAACGAACCGCCGGGCCGGCCGACGCAGGTGAACCTGGCCAAGCTCTACAACTACGAACCGGTGCCGGCCGAACTGGCCGCCGACAAGCGCGGGCACATCCTCGGCCTGCAGGCGAACATGTTCACCGAGCACACGCGCACCTACGCGCGTCTGCAGCACAACCTGTTCCCGCGCCTGGCCGCCGTGGCCGAGACCGGCTGGAGCACGCCGGAGCATCGCGATTTCCGCGACTTCCTGGCCCGCCTGCCCTCGCAGCTGCAGCGCTATCGGGCCTGGGGCCTGGCCTACGCGCAGACGCCGTTCGAAGTAGGCGTGGCCTACACCGATGACCGCGCGGCGAACACGGTGACCGTGTCGCTGGCCAATCCTCTGGGCTATGAAGTGCGCTACAGCAGCGGCGGCAAGCCGGTGACGGCACAGTCGCCGCTGTACCAGCAGCCACTGACGTCCACGCTGCCGGCGACGGTGCAGGCTGCCGCCTTCTACCAGGGCCAGCCGCTGGCTGCGAAGCCGACGGTGGCGTCGTACACCGCGCAGTCGCTGCTGTCGCGGCACAGCGAAGCACTGCGCAGCTGCGTCGGCGAGAAGGGCTTGGTACTGCGCCT
This sequence comes from Stenotrophomonas sp. RIT309, assembly GCF_000632045.1. NCBI lineage: Bacteria > Pseudomonadati > Pseudomonadota > Gammaproteobacteria > Lysobacterales > Lysobacteraceae > Stenotrophomonas > Stenotrophomonas sp. RIT309. The sequence continues at coordinate 24,342 of NZ_JFYS01000006.1, read as the reverse complement.
GGAAGATGATGGTCCGCGCGAAGGTGCGCGTGCGGTGTTCACCGTCGACATCTTCCAGCCGTGCTGGCGTTGGCCGCAGGCACAGCTGGATGGCATCGGCAGCGTGGAAGTGCGTGCAGGCCGCATTCCGTACTACTTCCAGCTGGCCCACGACGAGCCGAAGCGTCGCTTCGAAAAGGCCCGGAGCGCGCACGGCGAAATGCTGATCCGTCGCGGTGACTGCACCGGCAAGGTCCTGGCGCAGGTGCCGCTGCCGGCGCAGACCGATGCCGACGGCTTCGTGACCCTGCGTGCGGCTTTGCCGAAGGGCACCTCGGGCACGGGCGATCTGTGCATCAACTTCACCGGCGACACGCGCCCGGCGATGTGGGTGCTGGATGAGGTGACGCTGGGGAAATAGCGGCGGACACGCATCGCGTGGCTCTACCGTAGAGCCAGGCCATGCTTGGCTGCCTTTGGTAGACGCCAACCTTGGTTGGCGCCGCCGAGATCCATCCACGCATGGCGTGGATCTACTGTAGAGCCAGGCCATGCCTGGCTGCCTTTGGTAGACGCCAACCTTGGTTGGCGCCGGCGAGATTCATCCACGCATGGCGTGGATCTAACGTAGAGCCAGGCCATGCCTGGCTGCCTTCGGTAGACGCCAACCTTGGTTGGCGCCGGTGAGATTCATCCACGCATGGCGTGGATCTACTGTAGAGCCAGGCCATGCCTGGCTGCCTTTGGTAGTCGCCAACCTTGGTTGGCGCCGCCGAGATCCGTCCACACATGGCGTGGCTCTACCGTAGAGCCAGGCCATGCCTGGCTGCCTTTGGTAGACGCCAACCTTGGTTGGCGCCGGGAAGATTCATCCACGCATGGCGTGGATCTACCGTAGAGCCAGGCCATGCCTGGCTGCCTTTGGTAGACGCCAACCTTGGTTGGCGCCGGCGAGATCCGTCCACGCATGGCGTGGGTCTACGGTAGAGCCAGGCCATGCCTGGCTGCCTTTGTTAGACGCCAACCTTGGTTGGCGCCGGCGAGATTCATCCACGCATGGCGTGGATCTACCGCGGAGCCAGGCCATGCCTGGCTGCCTTACCCCCGCCAGCGCAGCAGCATGTCGCGCAGCGGGGTCAATGCGGTGGCCATCCCCGCCAACACGCCAACGGTGTTGGCCACCGCATCCATCGGATCGGCCATGCGGTTGCTGGTCAACGCGCCCTGCGCGAACTCGATGCCGACGCCCATCAGCACCAGGCCAGCACCTACCCACAGCAGCGGGCGGCCTCGTCGGAACAACTGCACCGCGCTGCCAGCCAGGATGAAATAAGCCAGGAAATGCTCGCCCTTGTCGCTGTTTTCCGGCAACGGGATCGGCGGCGGCGGAATCAGGCAGACCACGATCACCGTCAGCACCGCCAACACCCACAACGCGGTCCACAGTCGCGGCCGCCGCAGCGGCTTGATCACCGGCAACGCCGCACTCACAGGCGCCAGCTCAGGTCGCCCAGTTCGAAAGCCGGTTCGAAATCGACGTCGCGCTGCAGGCCAATGGCCTGGAAACGCTCGCCCATCTCCGTTGGCAGGGTCAGCTTCTTCACCTGGTCGCGCAACTGGATGCGGCCCACCTCATCGGTGCGCTCCTCGGCCAGGGTCAGTACCTGGTCCAGGCCGTTGCCGAGCAGGAAACTGGCCTGGCTGCAGTACCCGGCCAATTCAAATCCGCCATGCAGGCCGGCCTCGGCCATGGCAGTGAAATCGACCGATGCGGTGATGTCCTGCAGGCCCGGCCAACGGTGGATCTCGTTGTGCACGTGGTGACGGTAGAACGCGCGCACGGTGCCGTCATCGCGTTCTTCCTGGTAGAACTCGCCCCGGTTGTAGCCGTAGTCCACGAACAACATCGCGCCGCGCCGCAGGCCACCGGCCACCGCCTGCAGCCAGTACGGCAGCTGCGGCAGCACTTCGGAACGGTAGCCGTCGGCAAAGGGCTTTTCCAGGTAGCGCTCGAGATGGCGCACCGCGCCGTTGAGCAGGAGGTCGGCCGGCTGTGCGCCCCGGATGAAGTTGCCCTGCCCGTCCAGTTCGACGGTTTCCTCGTATACCTCGCCGTCCTTGATGAGGAAGCGCGGTGTCGGCAGCGCATCGATCACCTCGTTGGCGAACACCACGCCGTCCCAGTCGTCCTCGAACGGACGATCAAGCCATTCCACCCGGCCGGCCAGTTCGGGCGGCAGGTTCTGCTGCAGGCGCTCCTGCTGGCGCTGGCGCAGGTCCGCACTGGGTTCGAGGATCGCGTAACGGGCCGGCAGCGCCTCCAGCTCGGCCAGGCGCAGCAGCACCGCCTCGGCGAAGGCACCGGTGCCGCCGCCCAGTTCCAGCATCCGCGCGTGCGCATCGAGCTGGCCGAACACCGGCGCCAGTGCATTGGCCACGCTGCCGGCGAACAGGCTGCCGAGTTCCGGTGCGGTGGTGAAATCGCCGCTGCCGCCGAATTTGCTGGCACCGGCGCTGTAGTAGCCCCAGCCCGGCGTGTACAGGCACAGCTCCATGAAGCGGGAGAATGGCATCGCCCCCCCCTGTGCGAGGATCTCGGCACGCAGGGCGGCGGCCAGTTGATCGCTGTGGGCCAGGGCATCGGCTTCGGGCAGGGGGAAGGTAGGCTGCATGGCGTCTTCGAATGCGGTGACAATGGTGCACAGGATAGCCGAGCCTTGGAGGACCCTCGATGAGTGACACCGCCCCCGTGGCCCTGATCACCGGCAGCGCACGCCGGATCGGCGCGGCCATCGCCCGCCAGTTCCACGCCTGTGGCTGGTCGGTGGTGCTGCACGCCCATACCTCCAGCGCCGAACTGCAGCAGGCCGCCTTCAACCTGGACAACGAGCGCCCCGGTAGCGTGCTGGCGTTGCAGGCCGACCTGCGCGACGCCGATGCCCTGGCCGATCTGGTCGAGCAGGCGGTCACCCACTTCGGCCGCCTGGATGCGCTGGTCAACAACGCCTCCAACTTCTTCCCCACCCCGCTCGGCCAGGTCACCGCCGAGGCGATGGACGAGCTGTACGCGGTCAACGCGCGCGCGCCGCTGCTGCTGGCCCAGGCTGCGGCTCCTTACCTGCGCCGCCAGCATGGCTGCATCGTCAACCTGACCGACCTGCACGGCACTGACCCGATGCGCGACCACATTGCCTACACGATGGCCAAGGCCGCGCTGGAAATGGCCACCCGCTCGCTGGCGCTGGAACTGGCGCCGAAGGTGCGGGTGAACGCGGTGGCACCCGGTGCGATCCTGTGGCCGGAACAGGGCAAGGACGATTTCGCCCGCGAGGCGCTGCTGGCGCGCACGCCGCTGGCGCGGATCGGCACGGTCGAGGAAATCGCCGAAGCAGTTTACTGGCTGGCGGCCGAGGCCAGCTTCGTCACCGGCCACACGTTGCGCGTGGATGGTGGGCGTACGGTCAGCTGAAATGTTGCCGGCCAGCGGCCGGCACTACCGGTAGCGCCGGGCCATGCCTGGCGAGCGCAGCGGCAACAACAACCCGTCATTCGAGGTCCACGACCTCGAACGCTTCGCCAAACTGCTTGTGCGCCCGCCACAGCGTGGCCAGGTCCAGGCCGCTGACCGGATCGACGAAGCCCGGGGCGATGTCAGCCAGCGGCTTCAGCACGAAGGCATGCTTCAGTTCCGGGCGCGGAATGCGCAGATGGCCGGGGCCCTCCACCACCAGGTCGCCATAGAACACCACATCGACGTCCAGGGTCCGGTCGGAGAAGCGCGGGCCGCTGCGGTCACGACCATGCGCATCTTCCAGCGCATGCAGCCAGTCATCCAGTTCCTGCAGCGGCAGGTCGGTCTCGAGGGCAACGCCGTTGTTGAGGAAGGCCGGACCGTCGAAACCGACGGCAGCGGTGCGGTAGGCGGCAGACACCTGCAGCGCGCCAAAGCGCTCGCGCAGGGCCGCCACCGCAGCGTGGAGGTAGCGGCGGGGATGGACGTTGCTGCCCAGGCTCAGGAGCACGGTGGTCATGCGGTTCCGGTGACGGCAATCAGGTGGAGCGCGGGCATGCCATCGTCACAACGGCCTGCCTACAATCCGGGACGCATATGATAGGGCACCGACATGACCTATTGCGTTGGAATCGAGGTGGACGAGGGCCTGGTCTTCGCCGCCGACACCCGCACCAATGCCGCGCTGGACGATGTCCGCGTGCACCGCAAACTGCACGTGTTCGAATATCCCGGCCAGGCCGCCTATGTGGTGATGGCCGCTGGCAACCTGGCCACGACCCAGTTGCTGGTGTCGCGGCTGAAGCGCGATGCCGAGGAGCGGCGCACGCCGAACCTGCGCGACATGGCCCATCTGTTCGAGGCTGCGGCCTACGTCGGCTCCCTGCTGGTGGACAGTCAGGTACAGAGCCAGCACACCGAGCATGGCCACGACGGGGTGAACACCCAGGCGACGCTGATCTTCGGTGGACAGATTGCCGGTGAACAGCCCGGCCTGTACATGGTCTATCCGCTGGGCAACGCCATTGCCGCCTCGCCGGAGACGCCCTATCTGCAGATCGGTGAGTCCAAGTACGGCAAGCCGATCCTGGACCGCATCCTGACCCCGTCCACGCGCCTGGAAGATGCCGCACGCACGGCGATCGTCTCGCTGGATTCGACCATCCGTTCCAACCTGTCGGTGGGCCTGCCGGTCGACTTGGCGCTGCTGCGCGCCGGCGAACTGCGGATCAGCCAGCAGCTGCGGCTGGGCGCCGATTCGCCGCTGTATGCCGACATCCACCAGAACTGGTCGCGACGGCTGGAACAGGCGGTGGAAAGCCTGCCGCGGTTCCCGTGGGAACCCCAGGACCGGTAGTGCCGGCCGCTGGCCGGCAACTGCGTGTGGTCGGATCATTGCGGTGCCGGCCAGCGGCCGGCACTACCCCTGATTTCAGCCCAGCGCGTCGGCCACCGCGCGGAAGACCTGCTGCATCTGCAGCGGCTTGCGCAGCAGGTGCACCTCGATGCCAGCGGGGAACACATCTTCGGGCATCTCCCCGGCAGCGTCTTCCAGCACCAGCGCCGGGCCGCGGTAGCCGAGCGTGGCCATTTCGCCCAGCAGCTGGCTGGCCGACAACAGCTTGGAGCCGGCATCGGCAATCACCAGCGCCGGCATCGCCTCCTGCTGCATCCAGCGCAGCGCAGCCGGGCCATCGGAGGCCAACTGCAGCTGATAACCCTGGCTGGACAGTGCATTGCCCAACAGCGACAGGCGGGTGGCTTCACCATCGACCACCAGGATCGACTGGCCACTGCCCAGTGCCACCAGCTGTTCGATCGGTTCGCCGCCCTCGGCGCTGGCATGCATCGGCAAGCGCAGCTCGAAGCAGGTGCCCCGCCCCAGCTGGCTGTCGACGTGGATACTGCCACCGGCACCTTCAACGATGCGCTTGCAGGAAATCAGGCCCAGCCCGGTGCCATCGGCCTTGGTTGTGAAGAACGGGTTGAACAGGTGCGACAACGTGTCCGCATCCATGCCGGTGCCTTCATCGACCACCGCGATGCGCAGCCAGTCCTCGCCATCGCGCTGGCCACCATGGCTGGCGGTCAGGCTCAGGTTGCCACCCTGGGGCATCGCCTGGATCGCGTTGAGCGCCAGGTTCAACAACACCTGCTGCAACTCGGTGTAGTTGGCATCGACCACCAGCCCCTCATCCTCGACCACCAAGTCCAGACGGACGCCATCGGGCACGTTGCTGCGCAACAGCAGCGCCACGGCCTGGAACAGGTCATCGATGTGGATGCGTTCGCTGGCCTTGCGCGAGCCGCGCACGAACGACAGCATCGATTCGGCCATCTCATGGCCACGGCGACCGCATTCGGCGATCACGTCGGCCAGGTGGTGCAGCTGCGGATCTTCGGTACGCGCCTTCAGCAGGTCCGGCATGATCAGCAGCGGCTGCAGGATGTTGCGCAGATCGTGGCTGAGCCCGGCGGCCAGCAACGACAGGCTTTCCAGCCGTTGCGCGCGCATCAGCTCGGTTTCCACCCGCGAGCGCTCGATGGCGCTGCGCGCCTCACGCACCGCGCGCGCCACGGCCGACGGCAGGCGCGCCGGCTGGTGCTTGATGATGTAGTCGTTGGCTCCCTTCTGCAGGGCCGCCACCGCATTCTCCTCGCCCATGGTGCCGGAGACGAAGATGAAAGGTACCTCCGGCAACGCATCGCGCACGATGCGCAGCGCGTCGTCGCCGGAGAAACCGGGCATGCTCAGGTCGGACAGGACAATGTCCGGCTGGAAGCGCGCCAACGCATGGCGCAGGTCGTCCGCGCTCTCGACACGCTCGAAGGTGGCCTCAAGGCCTGCATCGAGCATCTGTTCGGACATCAGCTCGGCATCCTCCGGGGAATCTTCCACCAGCAGGATGCGCAATGCGCCGAGCGCGGGACCGGTCAGGGGCATGGGCCTACTCGATCTCCGGAGCCTGGTTGATCAGTGCCCAGAACTTGCCCAGGGTCTGCACTGCGCCGAAGAACTGGTCCACGTCCACCGGCTTGACCACGTACGCGTTCACGCCCATGTCCCAGCTGCGGGCCAGGTCGCTTTCCTCGCGCGAGGAGGACAGGATCACCACCGGCAACCGCTTCAGCTCATCGTGTTCGCGGATCTGCCGCAGCACTTCCAGGCCATCCATGCGCGGCATCTTGATGTCCAGCAGCAGCACCGCCGGCAGGCCCTCTTCGCGGCTGGCGAAGGCGCCGCGGCGCAGCAGGTAATCCATCACTTCCACGCCGTCTTCGACGTGCACGATGGGATTGGCCAGGCGCGCTTCCTGCAGCGCATCGATCGCCATTTCGGCGTCGGCCGGGCTGTCTTCGGCCAGGAGGATGGTGCGCAGCGTCGTCATGCGATGGGGCCCTGTTTGTCCGTGTCGAGCACGGGGGGAAGATAGAAGTGGAAGGTGGCGCCGGCATCCGGTGCGGCTTCGGCCCAGATGCGGCCGCCATGGCGGGTCAGCACCCTGCGAACGCTGGCCAGGCCGATACCGGTGCCGGGATAGTCGCTGGCCTTGTGCAGGCGCTGGAATACACCGAACAGCTTGCCGGCGTAGGCCATGTCAAAGCCTGCACCATTGTCGCTGACCGTGAACTGATGACCGCCATCGGGCTGCTGCTGGTAGTCCACGCGGACCTTGGCCGGCTCGCGGTTGGCTGAATACTTCACCGCGTTGCCCAGCAGGTTCAGCCAGACCTGGCGCAGCATGTTTTCGTCGCCCACCACGATCGGCAGCGGCGCGATGCTCCACTCCACCTGATGGGCGTGGCCACTGCTCTCGGCTTCGCTCTGCACGTTCGCGTCGAGCATCGCGCGCGTATCGGCCACCAGCGACTGCATGTCCACGGTCTGCTGGCGCATCGCCACACGGCCCAGGCGCGAATAGACCAGCAGGTCGTCGATCAACGTGGCCATGCGCCGCGCTGAACCGGAGATCACCCCCAGGTAGTGCTGGCTCTTCTCGTCGGCAGCCTCGCCCAGATGGCGCGACAGCTTGTCCGAGAAACCGGCGACATGGCGCAGCGGCGCGCGCAGGTCGTGCGACACCGAGTAGCTGAACGCTTCCAGTTCGCGGTTGACCTCCGAGACCTGGGCAACCTTGCCCTCCAGCTGCCGGTTCAGTTCTTCAACACGTGTCTGCACCGCACGCTGCACGGTCACATCGCTGACGGTCAGCAGCACCACTTCATCGTCGGTGTCAGGCAGCGGCATGCGCCGGGCGTTGAGCAGCATGTAACGGGACATGCCGTCGACGGTGCGTTGTTCGTGTTCGAAATCCCACAGTTCGCGGCCGCGCAGCAACACATCGGCCAGACGCTGGCGCACCACCGGGTCACGCCACGCGCCCTCGCCTACGTCTTCCAGCAGCAGGCCGTCGGCGCGCTCATCCTGCAGCCCGTACAATTCGGAGAACGCGGGATTGTGCAGCTGCACGCGCAGCTCGCGATCCAGCAGCACGATCGGTTCGCGCACGGTCTGCAGCACCGACGCCGCGCGTGCCGCCGCGCGCTGCGACTGCCGCTCTGCCTGCAGGCGGCGGCCGATCTGCCGTTGCAGCAGCCACAGCACCAGGCCGAGCAGTGCCAGCTGCACCAGCAGCGAGCTCCACGACACGAAGTTGGTCTGCCGCTTCTGTCGCTCCGCCTGCGCGGTGCGCTGGGCCAGCAGCGCTTCCTCACTGGCCTGCAGCTCTTCCACCAGGCCGCGGATCGGGTAGCGCGTGCTCAGGTCCTGCACCAGCTCGCGCTGGTCGCTGTTCGGCTCGGACTTCGCCAGTTCACGCGCAACCCCCAGCCGGCCTTCCAGCATCGACTGGATGCGGCCGATGCGGATCAGCTGGTCGGGATTGTCGCGGGTCATCCGGCCCAGTTCGGCCAGACGCTCGGGGATGTCGTTGGCCTTGCCCATGCGCTCGCGCAGGCCCGGCGCGTCCACGCCCTTGGACAGCGTCAACGCAGCAGATTCGATGTCGCGCACGTCGGTCTGCAGCTGCTGCAGGGCCACGGTCACCTGCTGGGTATGGGTCACCCAGCCCATGGCCAGTTCGTTGTCCTGCTGCAGTTTGCGCAGGGTCAACCACGGGACCACGATGATGGCTGCCGCTGCCAGTGCCAAAGCAGGCAGTCGCCAGCGATCCCAGATGTCATCACTGAAAACCAGCGCCATAGTTCCTCGTCAGCTCAGCCGGGGAGTGCGATCCGGGCAGGACCGGCCACGGCGGAACCGGCAATATAGCGCAGCCGGTCACATCTCTGGGGCAATGGGTCATTCGGCGAGGCGCCCACCAGCACGTATCGAGCAGGCGCCACAGCACAAAACAGGGGCGCCCCCGTGGGAGCGCCCCTGCCGATAACCTGCGGCGTCGATCAACGCTTGGCGGCACTGACCTTCAGTGCGGCGGCATCAACGCGGGTCACGCCCTTGATGCCCTTGGCCGTGGCGATGGCCTTGTCATGCTCCGCCTTGGTGGCAACGGTGCCACTCAGGCTGACCACGCCATTGACCGTCTCCACCTTTACTTCGGTACCCGGCACATTGCTGCTGGCGAGCAGATCGGCCTTGACCTTGGTGGTGATCCAGCTGTCGGTGACCGGCTCGTTGGAATCATGGCGGTCTGCATGGGTCATCGCCGAATGATCGGTTTTCGGCGGGCTCTTCGCTGCGGCGTCCTGGGCGAATGCGGCCGAGGAGGACAGCGCCAGGCCCAGGGTGAGGGCGGAAGCCAACAGCGTACGGGTCGTGGTGCTCATCGTTTGGTTCTCCTACTGGTTGGTGCGCCCAGTGTCGCCAAGTGCTTGTAGTGCAGGCGTGGCGCTGCGGTCACGCTCACGTGAATGGGCGCACCCGCAGCGGGAATGGTTCAGCTTCCGGGCGCGTAGTCATCTCGTTTACCCTGAGGTTCCTGTCCTGCACTTCACGATCTGCGCGGAGTCTTCCCATGCGCCCTGAGCTGCAACTGGCCCTGATCGGCTACGGCCTTGCCGGCCGCGTCTTCCACGCCCCGCTGATCCAGCACACGCCGGGGCTGGCCCTGCACAGCGTGGTCAGTTCGCAGCGCGATACGCTGCTGCGCACCTTCAGCGACGTCCACGTACGCGCTACCGCACAGGAGGTCTTCGATGACCCGGCAGTAGATGCGGTGGTCATCGCCACGCCGAACGAACAGCACGCGCCATTGGCCATCGCCGCGCTGGCCGCCGGCAAGCATGTGCTGGTGGACAAACCGTTCGCCGTGAGCGTGCGCGAAGCCGAACAGGTGCTGGCCGCAGCGCGCGATGCTGGACGCATCGCTACCGTGTTCCAGAACCGGCGGTTCGATGCGGACTTCCTGACCCTGCGGGCGCTGCTTGCCGACGGCACGCTCGGTGACATCGCCGAATGCCACGCACATTTCGACCGCTACCGTCCGCAGGTGCGCGAACGCTGGCGCGAGCAGGACGGACCGGGCAGCGGCCTGTGGTACGACCTGGGGCCGCACCTGCTGGACCAGATGCTGGTGCTGTTCGGCTGTCCGCAGGCGATCGATGCGGACCTTGCGGTGCAGCGCGAAGGCGGCGCTGGTATCGACTATTTCCATGCGGTGCTTCACTACCCACGCCATCGTGCGATCGTGCATGCCGGTTCACTGGTCGCTGCGCCTGCCCCCCGTTTTTCCGTGCATGGCACGCGGGCCAGTTGGATCAAGCATGGCCTGGACGTGCAGGAGGGGCAGCTGCGTCGCGGCATCGCGCCAGGTGCGCCGGGATGGGGTATCGATCCGCGCCACGGCGAGCTGCTGCACTGCGATGCGGAGGACAACGTCCTGCGCAGCACCGTGGACAACCTGCCGGGCGACTACCGGCGCCTGTATGCCGACTTCGCGGCGGCGATGCAGGGTGAGGGCGAGCCGACGGTCAGCGCGCAGCAGGCGCTGCAGGTGATGCGGCTGCTGCAGGCGGGGATGGATAGCGCGCGCGAAGGGCGGCGGGTGCAGGTGGGGTGATCGGCAGGGCTGCGCCCTGCACCTGCCGAATCAACGTCAACGTCAACGTCAACGTCAACGTCAAAAGCGGGCATTCCGTGGGATGGCGGGGTGGGTCCGGTTGCGGGGGACGCCGTAAACCCATCCCTGGGGGCTTGGCCGCGGCATCCATGCCGCGGACACCCCCGCAACCGGACCCACCCCGCCTTCGACAGTTGTCCGCTGCTCTTGGGGGTGTCGACCTTGGTCGACACGGCATGGCCTGCTCTTGGTGGGGGTCGACCTTGGTCGACACGGCATGGCCTGCTCTTGGGGGGTGTCGACCTTGGTCGACACGGCATGGCCTGCTCTTGGGGGGTGTCGACCTTGGTCGACACGGCATGGCCTGCTCTTGGTGGGTGTCGACCTTGGTCGACACGGCATGGCCTGCTCTTGGTGGGTGTCGACCTTGGTCGACACAGTAGATCCACGCCATGCGTGGATCTACATAAAACCGGTGCTTACGACTTCTTGATGGCGTGGCCGCCGAATTCGTTGCGCATCGCTGACAGCAGGCGGTCGGTGAACGAATTGGATTCGCGCGAACGCAGGCGTTCGAGCAGCGACAGGGTGATCACCGGGGCCGGTACGTCCAGCGCGATCGCTTCGGCGACGGTCCAGCGGCCTTCACCGGAATCTTCCACATACGGTGCGATGCCATCCAGCGAGGGATTGCGCTTGAGCGCTTCGGTGCTGAGGTCCAGCAGCCACGAACGCACCACGCTGCCGTGGCGCCAGACCTCGGCCACCTGGGCCAGGTCCAGTTCCATCTCCTGCTTGCGCTCCATCAACGCGAAGCCTTCGGCGTAGGCCTGCATCATTCCGTACTCGATGCCGTTGTGGACCATCTTGGTGAAGTGGCCTGCGCCGGAAGGGCCGACGCGCGCCCAGCCGCGGTCCTCGGCCGGTGCCAGCGTGCGCAGCAGCGGTGCGATCTGTTCGACCACCGCTGCATCGCCACCCACCATCAGGCTGTAGCCTTCCTGCAGGCCCCACACGCCGCCGCTGGTGCCACAGTCCACGTAGCCCAGGTCATCTTCGGCCAGCGCCTTGGCGCGACGGATCGAGTCCTGGTAGTTGGAGTTGCCACCGTCGATGACGATGTCACCTTCGGCCAGGTGCGGGGTCAACTGGCCCAGCGTCTGGTCCACGGTATCGCCGGCGGGCACCATCAGCCACACCACGCGCGGCACCGGCAGCGCGGCCACTGCTGCGGCCAGCGAATCAACCACCTCCAGGCCGGCCTCGGCGGCGCGCTGGCGGGCGCCCTCGCCCGGGTCGTAGCCGACAACGCGGTGGCCACCGCGGTGCAGGCGCTGGGCCATGTTGGCGCCCATCCGGCCGAGGCCGATCATTGCAATATCCATTGTTTCACCTTCAGTTGGGGTCTAGGGTCAGGCTGCCTGGCCTGCCGGTGGCTGCGCAATGGCGCAACTGCGCCTCGCGCCAACGCCGGTAGAGCGTGGTATGCAGATTGTGCAACGCTAGGTCGATGGAAAACGGCGTGCGCGGATTCCGGTCGAGCAGGCGAATGATGTGGTAGCCGACAGGACGTATACCGCGTGGGTGCGCGTAGATCACGAACTGCTGGTAGAACGGATCGTCCAGCAACTGGTCCATCTGCTGCACGACGTCACGATAGCGCGGGGCCAGCTGCGCACGCAGCGCTGGATCGCGTTCGTACAACAGCCGCTCGAAATAGCGTTGGCCGACACGCGGAATGCCCTGCGCCAGCTGCCACAGGGCACGGTTGCGCTGGTCATACCAGGCCAGGCCACCGTGCTCCGCCAGTGCCTGCGCAGCGCCTGCGCCCACCTCCACCACGACGAAGTTCTCCGCCTGGTTGCTCAGATCGTCCAAGGTGCTTTTGTCGAAGACGTGTTCGATGAAGCCCGGCAGCCCGACAAAGGCCTGCCGCCCCATCGCCGACGTGCGCACGGCCTTGCCGTCGGCCATGAACTGGCCGGCCTGCGCGCCCAGCAGGATGCTGTCGGTGTCGTGCAGGCCAAGGAACGTGCCGATGGACAGTTCGGCGGGCGCGAATTCCGCATCGAAGGCCGCATCGCCGTACAGCTCGCGCTGCGTAGCCAGCTGCGCGACTTGGCGGCCGACACCGCACTCGGCACGAACGTGGCCCGTATAGAACGCATCCAGTGCGCGGCTGTTGCTGGCGGCAGGTACATAGCCGCGGCCGAAGCTGCGCACCCGCTGCCAACCCTGTGCCGGGGCGCCGCGTGCGCCAAAGCCTATCCAGCCCAGCTGCACACCGGTGAAGCGGAAGGATTCATTGTCCTGCAGTGCCTGCGTAGCGCGTTGCACGGCGCCGCCCAGTTCAAAGGCGTAGGCGCAGACCGTGGCCGGGTCATCCAGCAACTGCTGCAACAGGGCCTTCCTGTCGGCCTCGGCCAGCGTTCCCGGCCAACGCACGCGCAGATCACCGGCCGCCTGCGCCTCGGCCAGCGAGGCACGCGTACACACCGGCCCACCCTGTACCTGTGGCGTGGTGATCGTTGCGGTTTCAAAGCGCCATCCCAGCCGCTGCAGCAGGCCTTGGCTGCACTCGGCTGTAGCGGCCAGCGTGCTCAGGGGCCAGCCCAGCAGCAGGGCCCACGCCATCACCCTGCCGCGCACGCTCAGCCCTGGTCCGTTGCTGCCGGCGCTGGTTGGGGCTCAGGCCCGGCAGGAGGCTGCGGCGACGCGGCCGGTTGCGGTTGCGGTTGCGGCTCTGGCTTCGCTGCCGCTGGCAGGTACTGCTGCAGGCGCTGGAAGAAGCGCCGATAGAACTCGGCATCGGTGATCGTGCTGCTGGCCACTTTCACCAGTGAGTCGTCATTGCTGCCGAACGGCAGCGACACCGAGCCCAGCGCGCCCACGCCAACACTGGCCGAGGTCGGGCTCTTCTTCAGTGCATAGCGGTCCTGCACGGCGCTGACGAACACCAACGCCTGGCTGCCACGCGGCGCGCACGAGATACGCAGCACCAGCTGCTCATGGTCGTCCTCGCGCGGCTGGAAGTTCTTGTTGCCTTCCACCTGCGCATCGTCCGAGCGTGCGATCGCATAGCCCTGGCTGAGCAGCGTGCGCCGGGCTGCTTCGCAGGCTTCGGCGGGACGGCCATCGACGGTGCGCGAAAAGGTGTCGCCGGAGTCGAAGGACTCCCGCAGCAGACTGCTGTCGGCGGCACGACCGCCACAGGCGGTCAATGCCAAGGCACTGGTGGCAGCCAGCAGGGAAGCAGAAAGAAGGGAGGCCCGCATGGGTACTCCTGCGAAGACGTTATCCCCGAGGGTAGCCCCGTGCCCGTGTGCGCCGGGTCGAAAACACCGGTCCCGTCCGCCACCGTTGTACCCGGTTCATGCAAAAAGGGGACGGAAGGATCAAGTCGTTTGTGCCACTAACGACCTGATCCCTCCGTCCCCCTTTTTCAGTCAATCAGTCGGCCCAGCGGCCTGCGGCGGTGGACTGCGGCAGCACCTGCGCCGACAGCGGACGGTCGGCCTCCAGCAGGTTCACCGCGTCGGCCAGGATCGAGGCCGATTCACGCAGCAACGGATCCGGACGCTTCTCGGCGGCCTTCTCGCGGGCGGCATCCTTGACGATGTCGCGCTCGTTGCCGGTCAGGCCGTCATCGCTGCTGTCATCGGCCAACGGGTCCAGGGCCAGGCCCAGTTCCTTGCGCACGATCTGGCGCTGCTTGCGCTGGGTGTCCTGGCGCTCGCGCTCGGCACGTCGGGTCGCTTCATTCAGCGAGACGTACTTCTTCGCCGCTTCAGTACGGAACTGCTCCACGTCCTCGTTCCACCACTGGAATTCCTTGTCGGTGGCGATGCGCGCGTCATGGCGCGTTTCCAGCTTCGGCAGCAACGGCGCGAAGTTGCCGTACTGGGTGTGCGGCACCGCGGCGATACGGGTCCACGGCAGGGCATTGTCGTAGGTGCTCTCGCCGAACTCGGTGGCATCGACGCTGGCCGGGAACGCCAGGTCCGGCACCACACCCTTGTGCTGGGTGCTGCTGCCGCTGATGCGGAAGAACTGGGCGATGGTCAGCTTCACCTGGCCAAAGCGCTGGGCTTCGCCACTCGGCCAACGGTCCAGGTCGACGATGTTCTGCACCGTGCCCTTGCCGAAGCTGGTTTCACCGATGACCAGGCCGCGGCCGTAGTCCTGGATGGCACCAGCAAAGATCTCCGACGCCGAGGCCGAACCACGGTTGATCAGCACGGCCAGCGGACCGTCCCATGCCACGCCCTGGTTGCGGTCGCTGTTGACGGTGACCCGGCCACCGGATTCGCGCACCTGCACCACCGGACCCTGCTCGATGAACAGACCGGTCAGCTCGATGGCCTCATCCAGCGAACCGCCACCGTTGTTGCGCAGGTCCAGCACCACGCCGTCCAGCTTGTCGGTCTTGAAACCGGCCAGCAGCTTGGCCACATCGCGGGTGGCCGACGCGTAATCGGTGGCGTTGCGACGACGGCCTTCGAAGTCCTGGTAGAAGGTCGGCAGCTTGATCACGCCAACCTTCCGTGCCGGCTCGCCATTGACGGCCGGAATGGTCATGGTCTCGCCCTTGGCGGCCTGTTCGGCCAGGCGCACCTTCTGCCGGGTCAGCACCAGGGTGTGGTGCTTGCCGTCGACGCCCGCTTCGGCCGGAATGAACTCCAGCTTCACCTGGGTGTCCTTGGCGCCACGGATCTTGGCAACGACATCATCGATGCGCCAGCCGATCACATCTTCCACCAGCCCGGACTTGCCCTGGCCGACGCCGACGATGCGGTCACCCGGCTTCAGCGTGCCGTCCACGGCCGCCGGACCACCGGCGATGATCTCGCGGATCACCACCACGTCGTCCTGGCGCTGCAGCTGCGCGCCGATGCCTTCCAGCGACAGCGACATCGCCTGGTTGAAGTTCTCGGCGGTACGCGGGGTGAAGTAATCGGTGTGCGGATCAACCGCGCTGGTGTAGGCGTTCATGAAGAACTGGAAGGTGTCTTCGCCCTTCAGCTCGTTGACCGACTTTTCCAGGGTGGCGTAACGCTTGTCCAGCGTCTTGCGGATGTCATCGGACTTCTTGCCGGCCAGCTTCAGGCGCAGCCAGTCATTCTTCACCGACTTGCGCCACAGCTCGTCGAGTTCGGCGTTGGACGCTGCCCACGGCACGTCCTTGCGGTCGTACTCGAAGCGCTCGTCGGTGGTGAAATCCGGTTCCTGCTTCAGCAGCTTGCGCGCATAGGCCACGCGCTCGCCGACGCGCTGCTTATAGACCGCGAACACCTGGAAGGCCGGCTCCAGCTCGCCGCCGCGGATGGCATTGGCAATGCCGGCCTGGAACGGTGCGAAGCGGGTGATGTCGGCCTGGGTGAAGTACTGCTTGCCGCCGTCCAGGGTCTCCAGGTAGCGCTTGAACACATCCTTGGAGGTGGCTTCATCGAGCGCACGCGGGCGATAGGCGTAGCGGCTGTCGGACAACAGGCCGTATACCAGCTTGGAGGTGGTCACCTGATCGGCGGTAGCCGCCGCCGGCAACGCCGGCGAGTCGGCCTTGGCCGCCAGCGCCAACGGCGCGACCAGCGCCAGGGCCATCAGGAATGCGGGGGCTTTGAATTTCATTGACGTGCTCGAAGGCGCCTTGCCAAGGGGGAGACTGCAGGGTGTTCAGACACCACGACAGTGCCGAAAGTTGCCGGGTTTGTCACCCGTCCACTTCCAGTGGAAAACCAGCCTAGCGGGGCCGGTGTAGCAAATTGTGAATCGCTGAAGAGCGGCCCACCTTGCGGTGACGTCTATCAGGTTACGGAGGCCGTCGGGTTGCAAGCCCCCTGAGTCAGGGGGCGGCCGCGAAGCGGCGGGGGTGTGGGTGGTGGTAAGCCGGGGCCCACGGTGTGCGCAGCACACCGTGGGAAGCGGTAGCGCGCATCGCGCAACCGCTTACTGGACGCCGGCGCCCTTGGCCTGTACGTCGGCATGGTACGACGAGCGCACCATCGGGCCGGAGGCCACGTGGCTGAAGCCCAGCTCGTAACCGTAGACTTCCAGCGCCTTGTAGTCGTCCGGGGTCCAGTACTTCAGCACCGGGTGGTGGTGCGCGGTCGGCTGCAGGTACTGGCCGATGGTGATCATGTCCACATTGTGCGCACGCAGGTCGCGCATGGTGGCCTTGATCTGTTCGAAGTCTTCGCCCAGGCCCAGCATGATGCCCGACTTGGTCGGCACTTCAGGGTGCTGCGCCTTGAAGTTCTTCAGCAGGTTCAACGACCACTGGTAATCGGCACCCGGGCGCACGTTGCGGTACAGGTCCGGCACGGTTTCGATGTTGTGGTTGAACACGTCCGGCGGGTTCTGCGCGAGGATCTCCAGCGCGCGCTCCATGCGGCCCTTGCCGCGGAAATCCGGGGTCAGCACTTCGATGCGGGTGCCCGGCGATTTCTCGCGGATGGCGGTGATGCAGTCGACGAAGTGCTGGGCACCGCCGTCGCGCAGGTCATCGCGGTCGACGCTGGTCACCACCACGTACTTCAGGCCCATGTCGGCCACGGTCTGGCCCAGGCTGGCCGGCTCGTTGGCATCGGGCGGCTTCGGCCGGCCGTGTGCCACGTCGCAGAACGAGCAGCGGCGGGTGCAGACCTCGCCCAGGATCATGAAAGTGGCGGTGCCGTGGCCGAAGCATTCGTGGATGTTCGGGCAGCTGGCTTCCTCGCACACGGTCACCAGGCGGTTCTCGCGCAGCTTGGCTTTCAGGTTCTGCACGGCATTGCCCGAAGGAATGCGCACGCGGATCCAGGAGGGCTTGCGCAGCACCGGCACGTCGGCGAACTGCACCGGCGAACGGTTGATCTTGTCCCCACCCATCTGCTTGACCCCGGCCTGCAACGGCGCGGTGGACGGAAGCTCGGCCTGCACGATCTGCAGGGGAATGGTGCGGGCAGTGGTTTCAGTCATGGCGTTTCCGGGGGCGGTCAGGCGGCCGCAGAGAGATCAGGCAGTTCAGGCACGGGCTGCAGCAGCAGGCCGAACTGGCGGGCCAGGTGGTCCAGCAGCACCGGCTTGACGGCGTCCATCCCGGACGGACCACCCAAGTCTAGCACCGTGGTCACCTGCAACCCCTCGTAACCACAGGGGTTGATGCGGTGGAAAGGGTCGAGGTCCATGGCCACGTTGAAGGCCAGGCCGTGGAAGGTGCAGCCGCGCCGCACGCGGATGCCGAGCGCGGCGATCTTGGCGCCGCCGACGTAGACGCCCGGGGCGCCATCGAGCCGTTCGGCACCGATGTTCCATTCCGCCAGGGTGTCGATGATGGCCTGCTCGATGCGGCATACGTAGTCGCGCACGCCGATGCCCAGCCGCGGCAGCCGCAGCAGCGGATAGATCACGATCTGGCCGGGGCCGTGGTAGGTCACCTGGCCACCGCGATCGACGTGGACCACCGGGATCTCACCCGGCGCCAGCACGTGTTCGACCTTACCGGCCTGGCCCAGGGTGAACACCGGATCGTGCTCGACCACCCACAGCTCGTCCAGCGTGTCATCGTCGCGCTGGTCGGTGAAACGCTGCATGGCGTGCCAGACCGGCTCGTAGGCCTGGCGCCCCAGGTCACGGACCACCGCCGGGCGCGGCGGGCGCGCCTCGGGGGCAGCCGCTTCGGCAGCGCAGCTGACGGCTACACCGTCCACTTCACTTCCGGGTGGTCGCGCAGGGCCTGGTGGGCCACGTCGTACTGTTCACGGTTCTCGGCCCGGAAGACCAGGCGCACCGAGACGTACTTGCCGTTGGACGAATGCTTCCAGCTGATGCGCTCGTTCACCACGTCGACGCCAGCAGCCAGCAGCAGGCGGGGGAGTTCATGCTCCAGGCCGCGGTTGGCCGGGCCCATCGCGCTGAGCTCGAACTGACCGGGGAACTGGAAGCCGTGTTCGGGGTTGTCGGACTTGATTTCCATGCGCCCATTATCGGGCCGCAGGGCAACAAACCCAAGAGTATTCATGTAAGCCGGCGGCACTGCAGGCGGGCCGCTGCGTTGCAGCTGAACATCCATTCAGGCTGGGACCCACCTCCCAGGGCCCCTGCCCCATCGCTGCGGCTTCACCTGCGGTAACCGATTGTATCGATCAGACAATGTTGTTTTCGGAACAGACAAGTGATCCCAGCGCGCTCGTTCCATCACAGCGCCGGGAGTACCGTGTCGTTGCATAAAACGACAGACAAAAGCCCCCTTCCCGATGATCATCCCATCCATGCGCTACCTCGCATCCTTTGGATTGTCCGGCCTGCTGGCCACCGCCCTCCCCCTTTCCGCCTACGCAGCCGAGCAATGCGGCCCGGACGCGATGCGCGAGCATCCGCCGCAGGTCAATTTCCGCGTCGACAACGACCTGTTCGGCGGCCGCCACCAGGACCAGGGCTATACCAACGGCGCCCAGCTGACCCTGGTCTCGCCCAACCTGGTCGATTACACCGACGACCCGTGCCTGCCGCGCCTGGCGCGCTGGGTGAACAGCCACCTGGAGGCACTGCACCCGGGCAGGTTCGAACAGCAGAACATGATCTTCAGCCTGGCCCAGGGCATCTTCACCCCCACCGATTTCACCCGGAAGGACCTGATCGAAGACGACCGCCCGTATGCGGGCGTGCTGGTGGCCAGCTTCGGCTACAACGCACGCAGCGGCGACCACCTGCAGACCACCCAGCTGACCCTGGGCGTGGTGGGCCCGTGGGCGCAGGGCCGGCAGGTGCAGAACGCGGTGCACGACGTGCTGGGTGATGAGAAATTCCAGGGCTGGGACAACCAGCTGCACAACGAACCGGTGCTCATGCTGACCCACGAGCGCATGCGCCGCTGGCCGGGCGATGCCAGCATCAATGCCGACGGCTGGGGCTGGGATGCGATCAGCCATTACGGCGGCTCGATCGGCAACCTGGAAACCAAGGCCAACGTCGGCGGCGAAGTGCGTTTCGGCTGGAAGCTGCCCGACGATTTCGGCAGCACCCCGCTGCGCCCGGCCGGCGAGAACACCGCGCCGACCCGGGGTGGCAAGCCCAGTGGCTGGTCGTGGCACATGTTCGCCACCACCGATGCGGCGTGGGTGATCCGCGATATCACCCTGGACGGCAACACGTTCCGCAACAGCCACAGCGTGGACAAGCGCCACGTGGTCGCCTACGGCGGTTACGGCGTGGCAGTGATGCGCGGCCGCTGGAAATTCGCGGTAGCCCGTTACCACAGCACCCGCGAGTTCAATGGCCAGCGCGAAGCCCCGGTGTTCGGCAGCTTCACCATCAGCCGCTCGCTGTAAGCGAGGGGCTGATGGTGAAGCGGGTAGGTGCCGACCGTTGGTCGGCACACCGGATTGAATCGCTCGCTGTAATCCGGGACTGCGTCCGCCGGGCATGGCCCGGCGCTACCCGATCATCGGTAGCGCCGGGCCATGCCCGGCGGGATCCCACGAAAAAGGCCGGCATTCGCCGGCCTTTTTCATTCACCGCAGCAGGCTGCGGATCATTCCGATTCCCACCACATCCAGAAGCTGTCCCACAGGCGCTTGAAGAAGCCGGCCTGCTCGACGGCGGCCACAGCCACCAGCGGCGCTTCGGCCACCAGCTTGCCATCCAGGGTGACCTTGACGGTGCCGATCTGCTGGCCAGCGGTGAACGGCGCTTCCAGGGTCTTGGGCACGTCGATGCTCGGCTTCAGGTCGTTGTAGCGACCGCGCGGCACGCTGACCAGCATCGGCTGCGCCACGCCCAGCTGCACCTTGTCGGTGGTGCCCTTCCATACCTTGTGCTCGGCCACGGCCTTGCCCGGCTCGTACAGGCGGTGGGTCTCGAAGAAGCGGAAGCCCCAGTTCAACAGGGCCAGGCTGTCATCGGCGCGCTGCTTTTCCGACGCGCCGCCCAGCACCACGGCGACCAAGCGCTGGTCACCGCGCTGGGCCGAGCTCATCAGGCAGTAGCCGGCCTCGGAGGTGTGGCCGGTCTTGATGCCGTCCACGCTGCCATCGCGCCACAACAGCAGATTGCGGTTGGGCTGCTTGATGGTGCCGACCTGGAATTCCTTGATCTTGTTGTACGCGTAGGTTTCCGGGTAGTCGCGCACCATCGCGCGGCCCAGCAGGGCCAAGTCGTAGGCGCTGCTGTGATGGCCCGGGGCGGTCAGGCCGTGGGCGTTCACGAAGTGCGAGTTCTTCATGCCGATCTTGGCGGCGTAGCTGTTCATCAGCGAAGCGAAGGCTTCTTCGCTGCCGGCCACGTGCTCGGCCAGGGCGATCGCGGCGTCATTGCCGGACTGGATCGCCATGCCCTTTTCCATGTCTTCCAGGCGCGCGGTCTGGTTGACCGGGAAGCCGCTGTAGCTGCCGTCGGTGCCGGCACCACCTTCGCGCCAGGCGCGTTCGCTCATCATCACCTGGTCATCGGGACGTACCTTGCCGTTCTTGACCTCGGCGGCGATCACGTACGACGTCATCACCTTGGTGATGCTGGCCGGGGCCAGCTGTTCGTTGATGTTCTCGCCTGCCAGCACCTGGCCGGTGGCGTAGTCCATCAGCACCCAGGCCTTGGAAACGCTGGGTGCAGGCGCCGGCGGCGTGGCCACGGTGGCGGGGGCAGCAGCGGCGGCAGGCGCCGGGGTGGCCGGGGTCGGCAGCGGCGTCTGGGCGGAGGCCAGGCCCACCACCAGGGTGGCGGCCAGGGCAGTGGCGGCGGAACGGAAATTCATGGGACAGCAGGCTCCAGGGGACGGCCGGAAAATGAAGGATGGGGCGAGGTGGCCATTGTAAGGCCGAGGTGGCAAGGGCCGGCAGCACCGGCCCGAGCGGAATCAGTCCTTGACGATCTGTGGCGAGCCAAAGCCCAGACCCGAGATGCGCCCGGCAAGTTCCGCCGCGCTGGCATGGTCGCTGGCGGGAACCCGCAGGCGCCACAGGGTACGGCCGCCCGCAGCGATGTCGCTGATGGTGGCACCGACGATGCCGGCAGCGTTGAGCTGGCCCATCGCCCGGTTGGCGTTGTCGCGGTTGGAGAAGCTGGCGACCTGCAGCATCACCGCGCCCACCACCTTCTGCGACAGGCTGGGGCTGCTGGCCGGGGCCGGGCTGCGCGGCATGGCGGTGGCCACGACCGGCGCTGCCGGACGCGACGCGGGTGCGCTGGGCGGCAGGCTGCTGACCGCCACTTCCGGCATCGTGCTGACAGCGGCCTGGGTGGTAGCCGGCTGGCCGCGCTCGGGCGCGGCGTCGGCCGGCAGGCGCTTGACCAGTCGATCGATGTCGCTGTCGGCAACCGCACGTGCGGCGGGTGCGGGGCGTGCGCTGGCAACGGCAGCGGCAGCCGCTTCAGCAGCACGGCGTTCGCGGCGCGACGGCTTCTGCGCCATCAGGTTGGTTTCACCCGGCTGCACTGCGCGCACTTCCACGTTGCCGGTACCGCGCTGGGTGATGCCCAGGCGCACAGCGGCGGCGTAACTGAGATCGACCACGCGGCCATCGTGGAACGGGCCACGATCATTGACGCGCACGATCACCGATTCGCCGTTGTCCAGGTTGGTCACGCGGGCGAAGCTGGGCAGCGGCAGGGTCTTGTGCGCAGCGGTGAACTGGTACATGTCGTAGACCTCGCGGTTGGAGGTCAGGCGGCCATGGAACTTGGCGCCGTAGTACGAAGCGGTGCCGCGTTCAACGTAGTTGCGGGTGTCGTCGAGCACCTTGTACTGCTTGCCCAGCACCACGTAGGGCGACTTGTTGCCGATCGCCGAGCGGTCCTCATTGGTCACCACCGGCTCGGGAATACAGGCCACGTTGGGCACGTAACTGGGCGTGGTGTCTTTCACGCCAGGCTTGTACAGGCCACCGGCAGTGTAGTTGCCACGGGTGGACAGGTCCTCGGTGGCGGCCGCGTACGGCGAGCCCTCCGGACAATGCGCTGGACGCCCGCCCTTGCCCTGCACCACCGTGCCGGACGGCTTGCCACCGTGGCCGGCGGTCGCCGGCTTTTTCGGCGCGCTGCTGCAGGCGGCCAGCGCGAGGACGATCAATCCAGGGACCAGCCATCTGATGTTCATGCCGGGGGCAGCTCCTGTCCGGCAATGGCCTGCGACAACTGGAACACGGCCATCGCGTACATCTTCGAGAGGTTGTAGCGGGTGATTGCGTAGTAGTTCTGGAAGCCCAGCCAGTACTGCTTGCCGGTGCTGCCTTCAAGGGTGATCGGGGTGGCGGTGGCACCCGGCTGCACCGGCGCGCTGGGCTGGTAGCCGCGCTGGGCCAGGTCGGCCAGCGACCAGGTGGGCATCCACTCGGTCGGGTTGAACTCCTCGCGGCCGGCGGCGAGCGTGGCCGGCACGGCAACCTGGCCGCCGCGCACCCAACCGCCCTTCTTCACGAAGTAGTTGGCGATGGACGAGAACACGTCGTCGTAGCTGGTGAACAGGTCACGGCGACCATCGCCATTGCCGTCCACGGCGTAATCCAGGTAGCTGGAGGGCATGAACTGGCCCATGCCCATCGCACCGGCATAGCTGCCCTTGAGCGTGGTGATGTCCAGCTTTTCCTCGCGACCCAGCTCGAACAGCTTGGCCAGTTCATCGCGGAAGAACAGCTCGCGGCGCACTTCGCGCTCCAGCTTGGCCGGGTCGCCACTGCGCGGGTAATAGAAGGCCAGGGTGTACAGCGCATCGAGCACGCGATGGCTGCCGGCATTCTTGCCGTAGCTGGTTTCCACGCCAATGATCGCCACGATCACTTCCGCCGGTACGCCGGTGCGCTGCTGCACACGGTCCAGTTCGGCGCGATGCCGGGCAAGAAACGCCTTGCCGCCATCGATGCGTGCCTTGCTGATGAACATCGGCCGGTATTCGTTCCACGGCTTGACCCGTTCGGCCGGCCGCGACATGGCGGCGATGATCGGCTGGCGCACCTGCGCCTGGTCGAGCACGTTGCGGATCTCGTCGGGCTTGAGTCCGTAGCGCTTGGCGGTGTCGGCAATGAATCTGGCGCGCGCGGTCTCGAAGGGCACCGGGGTGAGATCGACCGGTGCTGCCGTGGCCGCGGTCGCTTCCGGCGCGGCCTCGGCCGGGCCGTGGGGCTTGGCAGCCGGGTGGCGCGGCGTACTGCTGGCCTGTGGCGAAGTCGGTGGGGACGTCGGCTGGGTCGCGCAGGCGACCAGGCCGAGGGTGAGCATGCAGGCCAGAGAACGTCGAATCATCACCGCAGGTTAGCAGGTCATGGATGAATTAAAACCCCTAACACCATGAATCACAACGATTTGCACGCGTTCAGTGCGAAATGTGAAGACGTTGTGATTGACCTGCCCCATTCAGGCAGAGGTTGCCGGTTGCGTCCCCATCCCCGCAGACGCAACCGGCCGCCGGACCCGGTCGGTACCTGCGCGGCTGCCGCTCCCCAGTGGCAGTGCTCCGCGCTCCCTGTACCCGTTGGATCAGTACTGCTTTCCCATCCGACGCCCCTCGCGCTGCATCAAAGACTGCGCGCCATGCCGAACGGGCCGCCATTGTGCAGGCCGATTGCGACAAGTCCATTGATCAGGATCAACGCGGCGTCAAAATGTGAATTGGCGCCCACTTTTAATGGAACTTCGTCAGCGGCGATGCTGCTGTGCGGCGTTGTGGGAACGATTACAGAAATGCGCTTGCGCAGATTCATGCGCGCATCGGCGGCGAAGGTCGGCCAACGGCGCAGCCCCTCGTGGGTGAGCGCTGAAAGCAACAGCCGTGGTTGGCCGGGCGGGTTGGATTCGCGGGGGACGCCGTGAACCCATCCCTGGGGGCTTGGCCGCGGCATCCATGCCGCGGACACCCCCGCGAAC
>NZ_JFYS01000005.1:0-153204 GCF_000632045.1 Stenotrophomonas sp. RIT309 | reverse complement strand
ATGCACATCCCCGCCCCCACCCGCCCTTGGCTTTTGCGCCCCATCGCGCTGTTGACGTCGCCCGCATTGAAGGTCGACCGCGAAGCGGTGCTGTTCTCGCTCAAATGCCTGCTCGCCGCCATCCTCGGGCTGTATGTCTCGCTGCGCATCGGCCTGACCCGCCCGTTCTGGGTGATCGGCACTGTCTACCTGGTGTCGCAGCCGATGTCCGGCGCGACACTCAGCCGTGGCCTGTTCCGGCTGCTGGGAACGGTCGGCGGTGCGGTTGCTACGGTGCTGCTGGTGCCGCGGTTCGCCAACGCGCCGATGGTGTTGGGCGTGGTACTGGCCGCCTGGATGGGCCTGTGCCTGTATTTGGCCATGCTCGACCGCACACCGCATGCGTACGCCTTCCTGCTGGCCGGGTACACCACCAGCCTGATTGGTTTCCCGGCGGTGATGGTGCCCGATGACGTCTTCACCATCGCCATCACCCGCGTGCAGGAAATCTCCATCGGCATTCTTGCGGCGACGCTGGTCCATGGCCTGCTGTGGCCACGCCGGGTCTCGCCGCGTGTGCACGCGCGCGTCGCATCGATCCTCGCCGATGCGGAGCGCTGGACGCGGGACATGCGCGCTGGCGCAAACGAAACGGTACTGGCTGCGGATCGCTCCAAGGTAGCCGCGGACCTCCTCGACCTGCACACGCTGTCCATCCACCTGCCGTTCGACAGTGTGCACGGCGTCGCCCAGGTGCAGATCCTGCGCGCACTGCATGACCGGATGCTCGATGTGCTGATGCTGTCCAGCGCCGTGGACGAATCACTGGCCCAGTTGCGCGCGCAGCCCGCTGGCACGGCGCACACCACTTGGCAGGAATTGATGCGTGCAGATCTCTGCGCAGGTCAGGCCGAACTCGATGCTGCGCATCACGACTGCCGGCTGCTGGAAGAGCAGCTGCACGCCGCCCGCCCGGCCTGGCGCCTGCATGTGCCCGCGCACCTTGCCAGGAAGGCGAGCGGTCATGTGCTGCATCGTGACCACCGGATCGCCCTGCGCAGCGCCTTGGGTGCCTTCGTTGGCATCGTACTGGCCTGCGCGCTGTGGATCATTACCGCGTGGTCCGATGGTGCAACCGCCGTCTCCATCATCGGCACGGCCTGCGTGTTGTTCGGGACCACCGAGGCACCTGCCGGGCATGTCATGCGCTATCTGATCGGGTCGACCATCGGCGTGGTCATCGGGCTGTTCTACGCGCTGTTGATCTTTCCGGGTCTGTCCGATTTCGTCGGCCTGGCCATGGCACTGGCGCCGGCACTGCTGGTGTGTGGCTCGTTCCTCGCCCGCCCGCCGTTCATCATGGGCGCATTGGGGGTAGTGCTCACCTTCCCCCTCATCGCCGGGTTGGGCGCCACCAATGCCACCCACATCGCGGGCGCGCTCAACAGCAGCGTCGCGCTGTTCGTGGGTACGGCGGCGGCGCTGTGCAGCATGTCGCTGTTGCAGACGCTGGACAGCAATCGCAGCCGCGCGCGCCTGCAGGATGTGATCCGACGGGACATCGCACGCCGCGCCGCCGGGCAGGTGCGAAATGCCAGCGACTGGACAAGCCGCATGGTGGATCGGCTTGCGCTGCTTGCCCCTCGCCTGCGCGGCCATCCGGATGCAGCCCCCACGTTGCGGACGCTGTTTGCGGACATGCGCGCGGCCAGTGCCGTGGCCGAACTTCGCGTAATTGGCGGGGCGTTGAATGATCGCCGCAGCCACGACTGCCTGGCCCAGTTGCTGCACAGCGCGTCGGCCCACTTCCGTATCCGTACCTCCACATGCCGCACAGTGGATACGCCGGTGCTGGAATCACTCGAGCGCACACGCGAGGTGATCATCGCTGGCAGCAACGGCGCATCCAAGCCTGTTCTTGCGCTGCTTTGCGGCCTGCGCCGTGACCTGATCGCTCCGTTGATCGTACATGGGGACTGAGTCGATGTTTTCCGATATCTCCATTGACGGCGTCTTCGTTCCCGGGCTGCTGGCGGTGGCACTCATCGCGCTGGCGCTGTCGATGATGGCCTCGCGGTTATTGGCAAGCCTCGGCCTGTACCGACTGTTCGCCTATCGCCCGCTGGTGGGCCTTTCGCTGTTCGTGATCCTGGCGGAGCTGCTGATCCAGCTCGCGCCCCTGCTTGAGAACCTGAAATGAAGCACCTGTTGAGTGTCATTGGCCGCTGGAGCGCAACGCTCTGCCTGTTCGTCGTTGCCGTCATCGCGGCCCTGTCCCTGTGGAACCGCTACGAAGCGCAGCCGTGGACGCGCGACGGCCGCGTACGGGCGGACGTGATCCGCGTGGCGTCGGACATGGGCGGGCTGGTCACCCAGGTGCTGGTGCAGGACAACCAGCGGGTGAAAGCCGGGCAGCTGCTGCTGGTGCTGGACCAGCCGCGCTACGCCGCCGCGCTGGACAAGGCCGATGCCGCGGTGAACAGCGCGCAGGCCACGCTTGCCCTTGCCCGCCGTGAATCGAAGCGGGACATCGCGCTGGGCAACCTGGTGGCTTCGGAAACGCGGGAGCGCAATGCCGCCAAGGTCGATACCGAAGTGGCCGGCCTTGCACAGGCCCGAGCGGAGCGGCGGGTGGCGCTGCTGAACGTGCAGCGCACCGAAGTGCGCGCCAGCGCCGATGGCATCGTCACCAACCTCGACCTGCACCCGGGCGACTTCCTGCAGCCGGGTGCCCAGGCGCTGGCGCTGATCGACGGCGCCAGCCTCCGGGTCGAAGGCTATTTCGAAGAAACCAAGCTCAACTGCATCAACGAAGGCGATGCCGCTGTCGCCCGCCTGATGGGCGATGGCCGCGACGTGCATGGGCATGTGGAGAGCATCGCCGCCGGCATTGCCGACGATCAGCGCGCGAGCACCCACAACCTGCTGCCATCGGTTGCGTCAACGTATACCTGGGTGCGGCTGGCGCAGCGGATACCGGTGCGCATCCACTTGGACGACGTGGCACCGGATACGCGCCTGATCGTCGGCAGGACCGCCAGCGTGACCATCACGCCGCGCGCGCAGGGAGCCTGCAAGTGATCGGCACGGCATCACGCGTGGGCGTGCTCGCCTGTGCGCTGTCGCTGGCCGGCTGCGTGTCCGGCCCGGACTACACGCTGCCGGCCAATGCGGTTGCCGCCGCCCCGGCAGCCCGCCGCGCATTCGTATCGAGCCACCAGGCGGCCTACGCACAGGCGGAGCTGCCGGACCGCTGGTGGCAGCTGTACGATGATCCACGACTCGATGCTTACGTCAGCGAAGCACTGCGAGCCAACACCGATCTGCGCGCGGCTGATGCCAACCTGCGCCGCGCCACGGCGATGGTGCTGCAGTACCAGGCCGAGGGCTCGGTAAGCACCGACGCAGATGCATCGGCCACGCTGGCCCATGCCGGGGGATATACCTCACCCACCTCGCCACCGCAGGTGTATGCGCTCGGCATCCACCTGTCCTACCCACTGGATCTGGCAGGTGGCATCCGCCGCGGTATCGAAGCTGGCAGCGCCGATGCAGAGGCTGTCGCTGCAGCACGTGACCAGGTGCGGGTGGTGGTCGCCGCCGCTGTCACCCGCGCTTATGTCGGCATCTGTTCGACCAACCTCACCCTGGCGGCGACGCAGCGGGTGCTCGCTACGCAGCGCGCTACGTTGGACGCCACCACGCGCTTGGCGGCCGGCGGACGCGGAACCGAGTTCGACGTCAGCCGGGCACGCGCGGCGGCCAACCGCAGTGCGGCGGCGGTGCCGCATCTGGTTGCCGAACGGCAGGCGGCCCTGTTCGCGCTGGCGGCGCTGATGGGACGCGTACCGGCCGACTATCCGCAGGACGTCGCCAACTGCCAACAACCGCCGCGCCTGCAGCAACCGGTTCCGGTCGGCGACGGTGGCCAGCTGATCCAGCGCCGCCCGGATGTCCGCGCGGCCGAGCGCAGCCTGGCGGCCGCCACCGCGATGATCGGCGTGGAAACGGCAGCCCTGTACCCACAGGTGAGCATCGGCGCGTCCGCCGGCACGGCAGGTTCATTCAAGCAGCTGCTGAGCAGCGACAGCCTCGGCGCGTCCTTCGGGCCGCTGCTGTCGTGGCGCTGGCCGAACCGCCGCGCAACCCGGGCGCGGATCGATGCGGCCGGCGCCAACGCCGATGCCAGGCTGGCATCGTTCGATGGCGTGGTGCTGGACGCGCTGCGGCAGACAGAAACCGCGCTGTCGGCCTACGCACAGGAGATCGATCGCGAGCACAGCCTTGCCCTCGCCCGCGACGACGCGGCACATGCGAGCGACCAGGCCGGGCAGTTGTACCGGTTCGGCAGGATCGACTTCATCGACGTGCTGTCTGCCGAGGCTGCGCTGGCCGATGCAGAGTCTGCCCTGGCAGCATCGCGCGCGCAGCTGGGGGACCGTCAGGTGGATCTGTTCCTGGCGCTGGGTGGGGGCTGGGCGGCGGCAGGCACAACGCCCGACGCGCTTGATCGCTGAACCGCGCTCAATCGTGAGCGGCTGGCCTGTGAAACCAGCCGCTCCCGCACTGCCATCGATGTTGCGGCCCTGGGCTTACTTCGGCATCAGCACCGAATCGACCACATGCACCACGCCATTGGACTGCCTCACGTCGGCGGTGGTCACCGCAGACTTGCCGCCTTTGGCGTCGACCACCCAGACCTTGCCATCCTGCAGCTTCACCGTCAGCGCTTCACCCTGCACCGTTTTCAGCGTGCTGCTGCCACCGTGGCTGCGCGCTGCTGCGGTCAGCTGGGTGGAGGTGTAGGTGCCCGGCACCACGTGATAGGTCAGGACCTGGGTCAGCTTGGCCTTGTTTTCAGGCTTCAGCAGCGTTTCCACGGTGCCTGCGGGCAGCTTGGCGAAAGCCTGGTTGTCGGGAGCAAATACGGTGAAAGGACCCTTGCCGCTGAGCGTGTCGACAAGCCCGGCCGCCTTCACGGCAGTCACCAAGGTGCTCAGGTTCTGGGCGGTGGAGGCGTTTTCGACAATGGTCTTGTTCGCGTACATCGGCACGCCACCCACCATCGGGTTGTCGGCGGCAAAGGCGGCCGGGGCAGTTGCGCAGGCAACCGCGACGGTGGCGGCAAGGGTCAGGCGCTGGATCTGGGTACGCATGTTCGTGTCCTCGTTGATAGCCCAACCGGGCTGGGAAATGCGCAGCGTTCGCTGCCGTCACTGCACCACCTTGCAGCCATGCGGGAATGCAGGGCGTCCGTAGCAGCAGGGAAGAAGCGTTGCGTGCATGAGGGCATACGCCGCAAGCCGATGGCCGGATGCATCGCCTGGCGCCGGGGCAGTGAACGGTTCAACAAGGTGCGTGCCGCGTCGTGAGGATGTTCACGGGATCGTGATGCGCTGAAGAGCGGAGAGTTGCCGCGATCGGCTGTCCAAGCAGAGGGGCGGTGCTTCAGCTTTCGCCGCTGGCCCTGAGCTGGGCACTCAACAGACGTGTCAGGGTCCTGCGTGCCAACCAGCCCTGCAGTTGCTTGGCCTTGATGGTCTTGGCCATGAGGCAGGGCGCGCCTTCCACGGTGTGGTCGATGTGGTAGCAGCGCGAGGCGCCACAGAGCTCGGCCTGGCTGGCGGTCACGATGACGACGGACACCTCCAGGCTGGTGAAGGCGATATCCGCCTTGATGTCCGGGTTCTCAGTGCCGGCACGGTCGATGAGCGTGCGGAAGCGGCCCAGGTCGCGTTCTCCGCCGCTGCTGAGCGGCCCCACGTTGGTGGCGCGCCGGATGTCCTCCTCCTCTCCGGGGACAGCGTTGTTCCAATGTTCAGTGCGCTCGGGAATGACTGCGCGGACGACCTTGCCGCCCGGCTCGATCAGATCGATGACCACATCCAGCAGATACACCGGCTCCAACCCAAGGTTGGTCACAAAACAGTGCGCATCCAGATGCTTGCCCGCACCGGAGGTGATCAGAATGGATGGCCGTTGCTGGCGGCGGTAGCTGCGCAGGAACACGCTCAGATAGACCACCCAGATCAGCGCCGTTACGCAGGTCATGGCGGCGGTGATCAGAGGTGCAAGGTGAAGCAGATTCTGGAGCATTCCCGATGGTGTCTCACGCAGCTTCGCTGGAGAGAACATCATCGCGATTGCATCGCTCGCGGGCCGTGAAGCCATGCTCGTGGCGAAGACGGCACCTCTGCGCGGTTGCCCGCTGGCGTCGGTGCCCGGCTTGGTCGACGCGTCCAACAGTCGTCGTCAGCGGGCAGAAGGAGCTGACTGGCCCGGCTGCGCACTGCAGCGGCCGAGCAAAGGCTCGGCGCCGCAATGCGGTACTCGATCAGTTGGCCAGAGCGAAATCCAACCCCGCGCACACCGCCGCCACCTGGGCGTCGTTGCATTCCTGCGGGTTGGTGCGCGGGCTGTCCGGGTACACCTCGGTGGTGGTGGCATACAGCGCATCGGTGAAGCCGGCACATGCACCAATGGAACGCGACTCGCCCCACACCACGCCCAACGACTGCAGCGGCATGCCCACCAGATTGCCTTCGGCATCGGCCGGGGCAATGTGGGTGATCGGGGCCACCGCGGCGATCAGCGCCTTCTGGAATTCGTGCTGCGGGTCTTCGCTGTTGCCGATCACATAGAAGCCATCGGGAATGGTGTCGCGCTCGAACGGCTTGCCGTCGCGGGCGCAGCGGGCCGGGTCGAACTCGTGCAGATCGCTGTCGGTGGTCTCGTGCAGGTCCAGGTGGACCCGGATGTTGGCCTTGCGTTCGGCCACCCAGCGCATCAGCGAGGCGGCTTCCTCGATCAGGCCGCCGTCACGGAAGCTGCGGTTGGGATCGATGGCGATGGGGTTCCAGCGCTGGATGCGCTCATAGCCCCACGGGCTCACGCACGGGGCCACGATCAGGTTGAAGCGGCCCAGGTAACGCTCGGCGTGCTGCTCCAGGAACTGCAGGGCGCCATGCACGCCGCTGGTTTCGTAGCCATGCACGCCGCCGGTGACCAGCGCGGTCGGCAGGGCCGGGTTCCAGTCGTGGTTCACCACCGCAAACAGCGGGTAGTGGTCCGGGGCGTAGTCCAATTGGCCGTACTGCACCACGTCGAAGCGCTCGTCCAGCCGTTCCAGCGCGGTCACCACGTCTTCGTGGTAGCTGCGCTGTCGCTGCTGGCGGGCCCGCCACTGCGCGCGTTCGGCGTCGCCCCAGGGCTGTCCGGGGGTGCCGATCGGGTAGAACTGCGCAACGGTCATCTCAAGCTCCAGAAGTCGGGGTGCGGTGGTACAGCCGACCATTTTAAGCCTTGTGGCCCGATCGGTGCTGCCCCTCGCCCCCGCCTTCATACGGCCGGCCTCATCTGGTTGTAAAATCAACGGTTTTTGGCCCCCACCCCCTTGATGGCGAACGCAGCGCAGCCGGTCGTGGATGGACCGGACTTCCTCCGTCTGCTCGCCCGTCTCAGCGACGGCGCGATGCCGGCCTCCAGTCCCGCCCTGACCGATCGCCTCGGCCAGTGGGTGGACTGGAGCCGTGCCGTGGCCCTTGCCGGGGCGCTGGATGGCCGCCTGGCTGAACCGGCCGAGGCCGCCGAAGCGCTGGATGATCTGCTGGCCGATTGCGCCCAGGCCGAAGCGAGCCTGTTGGCTTCGCTGAGCGAGGATGCCGAGGCCGAGCGCCTGCTGGACCTGGCCGAGGCCGCCGCCGCGCCGAACTTCGCTTCGTTGCGGCAGCGCTACCGGGTGCTGCAGCAGGCCATCCAGACCGCTACCGGCCGCCTGCGCGGCCGCCTGCGCGACCAGCTGGTGCAGGCGTCACCGGAGCTGGCGCGGCTGGCCGAGGTCGATGCGGTGATGGAGCAGACCTTGAGCCCGCGCGAGCACAGCCTGCTCGCCACCGCCCCGGCGGTGCTGGGTGCCCGATTCGAACGCGTGCACGGCCAGCCCGGCTGGCGCGCGTCCTTCCGCCACGACATGCGCACGCTGCTGCTCGCCGAGCTGCAACTGCGCTTCCACCCGATCCAGGGGCTGCTTGCCGCCCTGCGCTCACACTGACCGGAACACCATGTCCAGAACTGTTTTCCACGTCCTTGTCTTCCTTGCTGGCCTGCTGGCCGTGTGCTGGATTGGCGTCGGCTATGTCTCGGTGCACCCGCTGGGTGCAGCCGTGGCAGCGATCATCGCAGCCTGCTACATCGCCGGTGGCGTGGAGCTGTACCGCTACCGGCAGGCCAGCAATGGCCTGCGCGCCGCACTGGCTGACCTTTCGCTGGCCAAGGAAAGCCTGGCACCGTGGCTGGAGCGTTTGCCGCTGGGCCTGCGCAATGCCGTGCGCCTGCGCGTGGAAGGCGAACGCACCGCCCTGCCCTCGCCGGTGCTGACGCCCTATCTGGTAGGCCTGCTGGTGCTGCTGGGCATGCTCGGCACGCTGCTGGGCATGATGGACACCCTGCGCGGCACCGGCCTGGCGCTGCAGAGCGCCACCGACATGGCGGCCATCCGCGGCTCGCTGGCCTCGCCAGTGCAGGGGCTGGCGGTGGCCTTCGGCACGTCCATCGCCGGCGTGGCCAGCTCGGCCATGCTGGGCCTGCTGTCGGCACTGCTGCGCCGCGACCGCCTGCAGGTGGTGCAGCAGCTGGACCGCGCCATCGCCACTGACCTGCATCCGTATTCGCAAGCCTGGCAGCGTGCCGAGTCGCTGCGCCTGCTGCAGTCGCAGTCTGCGGCGCTGCCTACGCTGATCGATCGCCTGCAGGCGATGACCAGCACCTTCGAACAGCACAGCGCGGCCGCCAATGAGCGCCTGCTGGCCGGTCAGGCCGAGTTCCTGACGCAGAGCCAGGCGTTGCAGGAACGCCTGGCAACCTCGCTGCAGCAGTCGCTGCGCGAGGGGGCCGAAGCCAGTGCTGCGGCCATTGGTGGCGCACTGCAACCGATGGCCGAAACCACCTTGGCCGGTCTGGCCAGCCACGGCCAGGCGCTGCATTCGCGTGTCGAACAGGCCGTGCAGCAGCAGTTGAATGGTCTGGCCGAGGGCTTCGAGCGCAGCCGCGTGGCGACCGAAGCGAGCTGGGCCAGGGTAGTGGCCGAGCAGACCGGCGCGCAGCAGGCGCTGGTTGCCGAACTGCGCCAGCATCTGCAGTCCTTCAGCGAAGGCCAGAGCACGCAGGGTGAAGCCCTGGTGGCACGCATCGGCGAGCGCCTGCAGGCCGATGCCAGCAGCAACGCCGAGGCCTGGCGCGCTGCTGCCGAACAGCAGCATGCATTGAACAGTGAACTGGTCGAGCGCCAGCAGCAGGCGCTGCAGCATGCCAGCAGCCACCTGGATGACCGTGCGCAGGCGCTGCTGCATGCCCTGGATGAGCGCCACGCCGCCGGCCAGTCGCTGCTGCAGGAACACGAACAACAGCGCCTGCAGGATTGGCAGGCCGCACAGGCCGCCACCGCCACGGCGCATGCCGAACTGCAGGCGGGCCTGGATGCACGCGAACAGCAGCGCCAGCTGCGTTGGGACGCGGTAAGTACCGAGCTGCAGCAGGCGCACGCGGCGTTGCAGGCCCAGCTGCTGGCAGGCGACGAACAGCGCCTGCAGCGCTGGAGCGATGCGTTGCAGAGCGTTTCGGCCGATCTGGCCGAGCGCCTGCAGGCCGATGGCCAGCGCCTTGCCGAACAGCAGCAGCAGGTCTGCGACACGTTGGCACAGACCGCGCAGCAGATCGGCGAGAACGGCCGTGCCCAGGCCAGCGCCACGCTGGCCGAAGTGTCCACCCTGCTGCAGACTGCGGCCGCGGCACCGAAGGCCGCCGCCGAGGTCATCAACGAACTGCGCAGCACCCTGTCCGAAAGCCTGGTGCGCGACAACAGGATGCTGGAAGAACGCGGCCACCTGCTGGCCACCGTGCAGACCCTGCTGGACGCGATCAACCACGCCTCGCACGAGCAGCGCACCGCTGTCGATGCACTGGTCGGAGGCTCGGCCGAACTGCTGGAACGCGTCGGTAGCCGTTTCAGCGACCATATCGCGGCCGAGACCGGCAAGCTCGATGGCATCGCCACGTTGCTCAATGGCAGTGCCGGTGAAGTGGGCCAGCTGGCCGGCACCTTCGGCGCTGCCGTCGAGCAGTTCGGCACCGCTTCGGCAGAGCTCTCCGGGCGCCTGGAGCAGATTGGCGGTGCGCTGGACGCCTCGCTGGCGCGCAGCGATGAGCAGTTGGCGTACTACGTGGCGCAGGCGCGCGAGGTGGTCGACCTCAGCCTGCTGTCACAGAAGCAGGTGATGGAAGAACTGCAGCAGCTGGCCGCGCGCCGCGGCAAGGCCGGCAGCGCATGAGCGACGAGCTGGAGGTCGACGGCGGCTCACACGCCCCGATCTGGGCGGCATTCGGCGATCTGATGTCGGTGCTGCTGGGCGCGTTCGTGCTGATCCTGGTCGGCGTGGTCGCCGTGCAGCTGGAGTTGTCGCAGCGCCTGGACCAGGAGGTCAAGCAGCGCCAGGCCGAAGCCAAGCGCCTGCAGACGCTGGAACAGGCGCTGGCTGGCCCGCTCGCCGCCGGCCGGGTGACGCTGGTGAATGGCCGCATCGGCATCAGCGGCAGCGTGCTGTTCGCGCTGAACTCCGACCAGCTGCAGCCGGAAGGCCAGGAACTGCTGCGCAGCCTGGCCGCGCCGCTGGCGGCCTATCTCGGCACGCGCGAAGAGATCCTGATGGTCAGCGGTTTCACCGATGACGCACCGGTGCGGGAAGGCAACCGCCGTTTTGCCGACAACTGGGAGCTGTCCGCGCAGCGCTCGCTGACGGTCACCCGTACCCTGATCGCCGACGGCGTACCGGCCGATGCGGTGTTCGCCGCCGCGTTCGGCAGCGAGCAGCCGGTCAGCTCCAATGCCAACGAAGATGGTCGCGCGCGCAACCGCCGTGTGGAGATCGCGCCGATTCCCAAGCCCAAGGCTGCTGCGCCAGGCGAGAAAAACGGCAATGGCAGCTGAGCCCTCGCCTTTGGAGGGATTGCGTGCCCTGGTGCGCGACCTCGACAGCGGGTCGCGATCGCTGCTGCACTACCCGCAGGTGCCGATGCTGGACGACGTGCGCCGCGAGTGGTCCGAGCTGCGCAGCGAACTGCAGGTGCGCCGCTCGCTGCGCACCGAAGCCCCGGCGGATGGTGGCCCGCTGAACTCGGCGGTGCTGGTGCAGCGCATGCTGGACACGATGCAGGCGACCAGCCCCGGGTATCTGCGCCACTTCATCGACTATGTCGATACGCTGTCGTGGCTGCAGGCGTTGCAGGATGGTGCCGCCAGCGGCGCTGATGCAGCAAAACCCAAACGCACACGCAAGCCGCGCAACGCGGGTTGATCCCGTCGACGCTGCCACTCCGGTAGATGCCAACCTTGGTTGGCGCCTCTCGACAACACAACGCAGCGGTCCGCAGCGCCGCATGCCAACCAAGGTTGGCATCTACCCGTGGCACGGGGTTCGATGACCATGTCACCAGACAGTCATCTGTCTAGCGCACCATTTTCACGTTGATCGCGCGGCGCCCAAGGCGCCCGTGATCGCATCGCGTGTTTCCCCTTTCATCTGCCTGAGCTCCGCTTCCATGCGGCGGCTCGCGCTTGCCTGAGTGCCTGTTCCATGACCAAGACCCTGTTGGCTGCTGCGTTGTCCCTGGCCCTTGCACCGACCGCGTGGGCGCAGCAGGCGCCGTCGGCCACCGAACTCGATGCGGTTTCAGTCATCGGCAGTGGCGAGGCGCGCCAGGTGCAGCGCATCACCCGCGAGAATCTGGACATCCTGCCGCCGGGTACCAGCCTGCAGAAGACGCTCAACCTGCTGCCCGGCGTCAACGCGCAGTCGGCCGACGCGCTGGGCACCAACGAACAGTCGATGACCCTGAGCCTGCGCGGTTTCAACTCCACCCGCCTGGGCTACACGCTGGACGGCGTGCCGCTGGGCGATGGTGCGTACAACAACTACAACGGCCTGACCATCAACCGTGCGCTGATCAGCGAGAACATGGCGGGCGCCGAACTGGCGGTGGGCATCGGCAGCCTCGGCACGCCGTCCACCAGCAACCTCGGCGGCACCATTTCCTATACCTCCGACGGCCCAGCGCAGGAACTGGGCGGCCGCGTGGTGCAGACCATCGGCAGCGATGCCAACCGTCGCACCTTCGTGCGCGTGGACAGCGGCGAGTACAACGGATTCTCCGGCTACGTATCGGGCATGAACGCGGTCTCGGACCTGTGGAACGACCAGACCGCGTACAACAAATCCACTACCAAGCAGTTCAACGCGAAGGGCGTGTGGAACTTCGGCAGCGGCCAGATCACAGGTTTCGTCGACACTTCGCGGACCAGCCAGGCGGACTACTTCTACCTGTCCAAGGACGAGATGTCCCGCGGCCTGGGCTGGGACTGGGGCGGCTACGCACCGGACTGGAACAAGGCCGTGGCCAAGGCCTACTGCAACACCGCCAGCCTCAACGCGAAGAAGTGCGACAACAGCGGTCCGGACAAGGACGCCGACGGCGCATTCACCGCCGGGCAGATCCTGCGCGATGACAACCTGTACTACCTGGCCGGTGATTTCTTCCTGGCCGATGGCTTCAGCTTGCGGGCACTGGCCTACCACCACGATGACCGCGGCGAAGGCCACAACTGGAACAGCGGTGCGTGGTCCAACAAAGGCACCGCGCAGGAAATCCCGATCATCTTCCGCAACACCATCTACACCATCGACCGCGATGGCGGCACGCTGTACTTCGATTGGGAGCTGGGCGCACACCGCCTCGAAGGTGGCGTCTGGTACGAACGCAACACCAGCAGCGCCGAACGCTACCAGACGGCGGTGGACGGTCCACGCGACCTCAGCGGCATGAACACCCTGCCCTCGGATGTGGGCGTGTTCGCCCAGCGTACGCGCTGGAGGACCCACCAGTTCTTCCTGAAGGACACCTGGCGCCTGCTCGATGACCGCCTGACCCTGGAGTTCGGCGCCAAGAGCCCGCACGCCACCTCCGATGCGCAGGTGCTGCCGGGCGATGCGAAGACACCGATCCTGCCGAGCTCGAACAACCAGTTCGCCACCGGTTCGCTGAAGGCCAGCAGGAATTTCCTGCCCAGCGTGGGTGCCAACTTCCGCCTCAGCGAGCATCACGAAGTGTTCGCCAGCTACGCCGAGAACATCGCCATGTTCCAGGGCGGCTTCAAACTTGGCCCACAGGCGGTCAGCCAGGCCACCTGGAACGCGCAGGGCAACCTGAAGCCGGAAGAATCACGCTCGCTGGAGGCGGGCTATCGCTTCGTCACCGATACGTTGCAGGCATCGGTCGCTGCCTACAGCGTGCGCTTTGACAATCGCCTGCTGCAGTACAACCCCTGCGATTCGCGGCAGCCGGTCGGCCCCACCTGCGGCAACCGTTTCTACAATGTCGGCGGCGTCGACAGCCGCGGTGCTGAACTGACCGTGCTGTGGACACCGAACGAGCACTTCAGCTGGTACACCTCGGCGTCGCTGAACCGCTCGACATATGCCTCCAACTACACGCAGGCCGGCGTCGAGCAGCAGATCAAGGGCAAGATCCAGACCGACACGCCCAAGCAGCTGCTGGCCACCGAAATCACCTGGCGCGACAACGGCTGGTTCGCCAGCCTGCGCGGCAAGTACACCGGCGAACGCTTCTACACCTATACCAACGACCAGGGCTTTGGTGGCTTCACCGTGTTCGACCTGGCCGGTGGCTACGATTTCGGTCAGGTTGGCTTCGCCAAGGGCATGCGCCTGTCGCTGAACGTGACCAACGTGGGTGACAAGCGCTACGCCAGCAACCTGGACTCGAGCGTGTTCGCACCCAGCGACCCGGCCGGCAAGCTGTATGTGTTCCATGCGTCGGCACCTCGCCAGGTGTTCGGTACCATCGACATCCGTTTCTGATCGCCGGCCGAGGAGTCCATTGATGTCCGCTACTGCCCTGCTGTTGGCCGCGCTCTCGGTCAGCGGCTACAACGCACCGCATGAAGCCCGCGGCATGCCACCACGCGCGGTGGACGTGGCCAGCTTCACTTACGTGGACAAGGGATTGGTCGCCGCCGGACGATTGCCGGCCGGCACCGTGGACTTCCTCGGCGATACGCTGGGCTCGTTCTCGTCGTTGGCGGTACAGCCGGGCACGTGGCGGCGTACCGCGCGTGGCTATGAAGGGGTGCTGTGGACCCTGCCCGACCGCGGTCGCAACGATCCGGAAGCCGGCCTGTTCTACGACTACGCCGGTCGCCTGGAGCGCATGCAGCTGCGCATCGACTGGCCCGCGGACAAGCCAGAGAGCTTCGGCACGCTGACGATGAAGCCGGAAAAGGGGCTGGTGCTGAAGGACTACAACGGCCAGCCATTCACCGGTGCCGACCCCGGTGATCACACCATCATCCAGCGTGGCGTGGTGCTGCCCTCCCCCGCCGTGGGCGCGGGGGCCGGCAAGGTCGCACTTGATGCCGAATCGCTGCAGTTCACTGCGGACGGCCACTTCTACATCGGCGACGAGTACACCGCCAACGTCTATTACTTCAACGCACAGGGCCAGCTGCAGGGCGTGATCGTGCCGCCGCAGGCGATCCAGCCACAACGTGATGGCAAGCCTGCCTTTGGATCATTGGCTCCGCCGCAGACCGGGCGCCGCAACAACCAGGGCGTGGAAGGCATGGGCCTGTCGCCCGACGGCACACGGCTGTTCGTTGCCCTGCAGAGCGCGCTGATGCAGGACAGCACGGCGGGCAATGCCGCCGGCCGCATCAACACCCGCGTACTGGTCTACGACGTGTCTGCCAACCCGACGCCGACGCAACCGGTGGGCCACCATGTGATGATCCTGCCCGCCTACGCCCACGACGGCAAAGGCAAGCTCGACCGTACCGCTGCACAGAGCGAGCTGCGTGCGCTGGACAACGAGCGTTTCCTGATGCTGGCGCGCGATGGCAATGGACTGGGCAAGGAGGGCGACGACCCGATCGTCTATAAATCGGTGCTGCTGGTGAACGTGGCGCAGGCCTCCAATCTGGTGGGCACGGCCTATGAGACCGGCACGGCATCGGTGCTGGCCGATCCCGCTGACGCCATGTTGAAGACCGGCATCGTGCCCGCCAACGTCAAAGAGGTGCTGAACCTGCTCGACCGGCCGCAGCTGGCCCGGGCCGGGCTGGACCTGGATACAGGACGTGGCCCTCACCCGGGATTGCTGTCGGAGAAGTGGGAAGCAATGGACGTCTTGCCGGCGCTTGATCCAGAGCACCCGAACGACGTACTGCTGCTGATCGGCAACGACAACGACTTCACCGCCCGCAACTGCCGCATGCAGGGCGAGCACTGCGACAGTGCGTACGACAACGACAACCGGGTGCTGGTGTATCGGCTCACCCTGCCGTAGTGCCGGCCGCTGGCCGGCAACTTCGTGAACCTCCGGACGCACCGCCTGGTTGCCGGCCAGCGGCCGGCACTACCCGACAGGAAAAACCCGCGCGCCTGCCCCATGGTAGTGCCGGCCGCTGGCCGGCAGCCTCATGAATCTCCGGAAACACCGCCTGGTTGCCGGCCAGCGGCCGGCACTACCAGATCGACCACGCATAGGGATACTGGCCAATCTCCCTGGCCAGGCCCGCTCGAATGGGATTTCCCAGGATATACAGAGCCTGGCGATGCAACGATTCCTCTGCCCTGACCGCATGATCGAAGTACCCGGACTGCCAGACCACGCCGCGGCGACCGACCAGCCGATTCAAGGCCAACGCGCTGGATGATTTGAACCGGCGGGCGATGCCCGACAGCTCCGACGCACGCAGTCGCAACATCCAATGCACATGATCCGGCATCACCACCCATGCCAGTGACTGGACCAGGCCTTGTCGCTCCAGTTCCTCAAACTGGCTGGAGACGCAGCCTGCGGTAGCGCCGCATTCAAAGCGTCGGCGGCGCTGGCATGTTGTCGTGGTCAGCACATATACCTGACCGATGATGGAGCGCCGCCCGTGGCGCAGGAGATCGCTGCTCATGGCCCATCGTGGATCAGGCAGACCTCGCTGGCTGTCGGGGAACAGCGCGAGATTCCATGAGGATGTTGCTGACAGTCTGCTGGGGTTGCCGGCCAGCGGCCGGCACTACCCAACGCAAAAGCCCGTCACGTCCGCCCCGTGGTAGTGCCGGCTGCTGGCCGGCAACCCAAGCCAACGCACAAGCCCATCGCGCCTGCCCCATGGTAGTGCCGGCCGCTGGCCGGCAACCCATGCCAACGCACAAGCCCATCGGGCCTGCCCCGTGGTAGTGCCGGCCGCTGGCCGGCAACCCATGAACCCCGCCCGGCGGTGTGCCCGGCCCCGTCACCCGCGCAGCGTGGCGCCACCATCCACGTACAGGTCACTCATCGCCACGTGCCCGGCCTGCTCGGACAGCAGGAACATCACCGCCTGCGCGATGTCCTCCGGCGTGGCCAGCTTGCGCAAGGGGATGCCCGCCTTGTAGGTGGCCGGATTGCCGGCGATCACCCGTGCCGCGCCCTGCTCGTCTTCCCACATGCCGGTCTGCATCGGGGTCAGCGTGGAGCCCGGCGCAACGATGTTGCAACGGATGCCCAACGGTGCAAGCTCCAGGCCCAGGCAACGGGTGAACATCGTCGCCGCCGCCTTCGAGGCGGCATAGGCGGCCATGCCATGCCGTGGCACGCCCGCCGCGTTGGAACTGACGGTCACGATGGCGCCTTGCCGGCGCGGCGACATCACCCGTGCCAGTGCGCGGCCCACATGGAACACACCATCGGCATTGACCGCGAACACCCTGCGCCAATCCGCGTCACGGGTGTCCACGACCTCGCCGACATGCAGCACGCCCGCCACGCTGGCCGCCAACATGATCGGTCCCACCGTGGCTTCCACCTGGTTTACCAGCGCGTCCACGGCCGCGCCGTCGGTGACGTCCAGTGCGAAAGCCTGCACGCGACCATCGTCGGCTGCCAGCGCAGGTCGCTCGCGATCGGTTGCCACGACCCGGCACCCTGCGTCCAGCAGTTGCCCCACCAGCGCCGCACCGATACCGCCGGCTGCGCCGGTCACCAGCGCCACATTCCCTTCAAAACCCGTCAGCTGCATGTTGCACTCTCCTGTTGCCTGTCCCACTGCTGCAGCCGCGCCGACAACCACGGTGCCAGCTGCGCCACCGCATCACGCCCGGTCAGTTCGGCGTGCAGGAACGGCAGCTCGATGGCATCCACCTGCAGCGCATGTGCCTTCCACAGCGCGGACTGCAACTGCGGCCGTGCCTGATGATCGCGTCCGGCCCGCACATGCGCCAGCGTTCCGACGAAGGGTCGGTGCTGGTGTTCGCGGATCAGTCGATTGGTTCCGGTCACCGCCCGTACCACGCCGTCGAGCACCACCTGGGGCAGGCTGCCCAGCGCGCTGCCGCCGCGCCGCAGGAAGGCGAGGATGCGCTCGCGATCGTCCAGTTCCGGATGCGCGTCCGGGTCATGCCCGGCGATGGCCAACAGCGCCCGCAGCGCCGCGATCGGGTCGGGCTCCGGTTCGGCACGCCAGCATTCGCTGGGATAGGCATCGAGCAGCACCAGTTCGCCGACCTCGCGGCCGATGTCGTGCAGGCGCACGGCCATCGCCTGCGCGAGGATGCCCCCCACCGACCAGCCCAGCAGATGGATCGGCCCCTGTGGCTGCAGCGTGATCACCCGCTGCACATAGTCATTGGCCATGGCCTCGATGCTGCCTGGCAGCGGTTGCGTGGGGTCGAGCGCGGGTGACTGAAGCCCGTACACCGCGCGCGTTGGCTGCAGCGCCCGGGCCAGTGCGCGATAGTTCCAGGCAATGCCGCCTGCCGGGTGCAGCACGAACAGGGGGGCTGCGGTTGCCTCGTCGGATGCCGACAGCGCAATCACCGGCCCCAGCGCGTGATCGGCGCGTGCGGGCGGCTCGGCAATGCGTGCCGCCAGCGCGGCTACGGTCGGTTGCGCGAACAGCGCACCCAGCCCCAGCTCGCAACGCCAGCGCTGCTCGATGGCCAGCAGCAGGTGCACGGCCGACAGGGAGTCGCCTCCGATGCTGAAGAAATCCACATCAACCGCCACCGGCAGTTCACGCCCCAGCGCCTGTGCAAACAGCCCGGCCAGTTCCTGCTCCAGCGGCGTGCGCGGCGCCTGCCCGGCGGCCTCTTGCTGCCGTGGTTTCGGCAGCGCAGACCGGTCCAGTTTGCCATTGGCGGTCACCGGCCAATGATCCACGCCCACGAACGCAGACGGCACCATGTAGTCCGGCACCCGCGCTAGCAGATGGCTGCGCAGCGCCGCTGCATCGAGCAGCGCCGTCGGCACATAGGCGACCAGCCGCGCCTCGCCGGGTAGATCATCGCGCAACAGCACTTCCACCCGGTCCATTCCAGGCAGCTCGCGCAACGCTGCTTCAATCTCGCCAAGTTCGATGCGCAGGCCGCGCAGCTTTACCTGATGGTCGCTGCGCCCCAGGTACTCGACAGCACCGTCGCCCCGCCAGCGTGCCACGTCGCCGGTGCGGTAGATGCGCTCACCCGGCAGGAACGGATCCGCCAGGAAGCGCTCGGCCGTCAGGTCGTGGCGGCCGAGATAGCCGCGTGCCAACTGCACACCGCCGAGGTACAGGTCACCGGCCACGCCCACCGGCACGGGCTGCATCCGTGCGTCCAGCACATACAGGCGGGTGTTCCAGACCGGGAAACCGATCGGCACCGGGCGCGAGCGGTCGTCGGCCGACGCCGGCCACCAGCTCACATCCACTGCCGCTTCGGTCGGCCCGTAGAGGTTGTGCAGTTCGGCATGTACCCGCGCATGGAAGCGGTCGCGCAGTGCGGCATCCAGCGCCTCGCCACTGGTGAACACGCGCCGCAGCCGCAGGTCCTGTGAGGCCGGTGCAGCCAGGAACGCATCCAGCATCGACGGTACGAAATGTGCGGTGGTGACACCATGGACGCGGATCAATCGCGCCAGCTCGGTCGGGTCGCGGTGTGCGTCCGGCCCCGCCAACACCAGCGTCGCGCCGCACAGCAGTGGCAGGAAGAATTCCCAGACCGATACGTCGAACGTTGCCGGGGTCTTCTGCAGAATCCGGTCGTCGGCACCCATGCCATAGTGCTCGCGCATCCACAGCAGGCGATTGACGATGGCGCGATGTTCGATCACCACGCCCTTGGGCTCGCCGGTCGAACCGGAGGTATAGATCACATAGGCCGCATCGTCGCCCATCGGGCCCGGCCAGGGTGCGGCAAAGCTCACGTCGGTCCACTGCTCCGGCGGCAGCACCGGCACATCTGAAAGACGGGATTGCACGCCGGCCTCTGCCAATACGCAGACCGGTTGCGCCGACGCCAGGATGCGCGCCAGGCGCTCCGCGGGATGGGCAAGGTCCAGTGGCAGGTACGCGCCGCCTGCACGCAGCACCGCCAGCAACGCAACCACCAGTTCCAGCGAACGCGGCAGCGCTACGGCAACGACCGTGCCCGGGCCCACGCCCAGCGAGCGCAGCTGCGCGGCCAGGGCGAAGCTGCGCGCCTCCAGCGCAGCATGGTCCAGCGTCGTATCGCCGAACACCAGCGCCGCTGCCGACGGATCGCGGTCCATGCCCTGCTGCAGCAGTTCGGCCAGGGTGGTGTCAGGCAGCGCATGCGTGGTGGCATTGAAGCCATGCACGACCTGCTTCGATTCTTCCGGCGTGGCCAGTGGCACCGTCGCGATGTCTTCGGCCAGCAGCGCGGCCGACACGAAATGCAGCAGCCGCCGGGCATGCGCCTTCATGTCATCCAGGCCATAAAGGGCCGGGTTTGCTTCAATCTCCAGATCCAGCAGGGTCTGTCCATCGCCACGGAAGCCCAGTGTCAGGTCGTCAACCGGGCCGGTGCTCAGCACTTCCAGTGAGGCCTGCACACCCGGCAGCGCCAGCGGCTTGTAGAACGGCTGTACATTGATCAACGGCCCATGCAGACGGTGCTGTGCACCGACCAGGCCGAGGTCACGACGCAGCTGTTCGCCACGGTAGCGCCCATGCTTGCGGCTCTGGCTGAGCTGGCGCCCGATGCGCCCGCAGAATTCCTCGACACCGCCCTCGCCGCCCGCCACCCGCAGCGGCAGCACGTTCATCACCATCGCCGGCACCCGCGCCGCCGCGTTGCCAAGCCGCGCCATGTACGGCACCCCGAGCACGACTTCCTCGGACGCGCTCATGCGACGCACATACTCGGCGGCCAACGCGGCAAGCACATCCGGCCACGGCTGCAGCCACGATGCCGAGACCTGCAGCAGGCGCTTGCGCAAGGCGGGGTCCACCGGCTGCACCCAGCGCAGTGCATCGTCACTGGCCGCGGCGGTGCC
Source organism: Stenotrophomonas sp. RIT309 (assembly GCF_000632045.1). Lineage (NCBI taxonomy): Bacteria > Pseudomonadati > Pseudomonadota > Gammaproteobacteria > Lysobacterales > Lysobacteraceae > Stenotrophomonas > Stenotrophomonas sp. RIT309. Next base: position 132,849 of record NZ_JFYS01000005.1, on the reverse strand, counting down.
GGCCAGGCCGGTGGAGGCCGGGGCGCCCTGCAGCGCCTGCAACCACCACTGCCGGTCGACGTCGCGGCGCGCATCACTGCGGTAGCTGGCATCATCGGCCAGCACGCCCGCCAACCCTGGCAGCGCACTACCGGTGCGCCCCGCATACAGGGCGCAGACGCGGTCAGTGAACAGCGCCATGCCATAGCCATCGGTGGCCAGGTGATGCACGCGCAGGTACCAGGCCCAGCGCTGGCCACCCAGGTCGAACAGCACCTGCTGGCTCAGCCGGTCGCGGGTCGGGTCGACCGCGCTGCAGCGGTCAGCCAGCATCGCCGCGCGCGCCGTCTGCTGCGGATCATCGGCCGCGGCGACATCGCGCAGCTGCAGCAATGGCACCCGCGCGGGCTCGTGCCACTGCACGGGCTGGCCGTCCTCGGCCTCGGCGAAACGCAACGCCAGCGCCTCGGCCTCGACGGCGGCCTGGTTGGCGGCAGCGATGAACGCCGGCACATCCAGCGAACCCTCGATCCACACCGCGTGCGCGGTATTGAATGCAGGATTCTGCGGTGCCAGCCGCTGGGCAAACCACAGCCCTGCCTGCGCCTCGGTCAGCGGCAGCGGCGATCCGCTCATGACGTCTGCGCGGCCTGCAGCTGCTGCACCACCGCCCACCACTGGCGCAGCGTGGTGTGCTCAGCCAGCTGCGCGAACTCCAGTGGCAGCCCGGTGTTGCCCCAGGCCAGCACCAGCCCCAGCATGCGCATCGAATCCAGATCCAGATCGATCAGGTTGTCATCATCGCCGATGTCAGCCGCGTGGCAGTCCAGCACGCGGGCGACGTCGGCGCGCATGCGCTCCAGGGTCAAGGTTTCGGTCGTCGCGTTCATCACATTGCCTCCAGCAGCTGGTCGGTGGTCATCGGTACGCCGCACGTGCGGGCGATCCAGTGCAGCGCCTGGTCATGGTCGGCACGCGAGAAATCGGCCACGGCATCGGCAGCGATGAACGTCTCGATGTCACGCTGGAACGCCTCCACCGCCGTCGCGGTGCATCCGATGTGCGCGTAGACGCCGGTGATCAGCAACTGGTCGCGGCCGCGCACGCGCATCAGCGTTTCCAGATTGCTGCGCTGGAACGCGCTGTAGCGGTGCTTGACCAGCACATGCCCGCCCGGCTGCGGCGCGAGTGCGTCGATGATCGGCTCGTGGTCGGCACGCCGGCCCATGCCCGGGCCCCACAGGTCTGCCTGCAGGCCGCGGTCGCGACGGTCCTGGTCGCCATGCTGGGCGGTGTAGAACACCGGAATGCCGTGCGTACGGCAATGTCCCAGCAGGCGCGCGATGTTGTCCACCGCCGGCTGCAGCGGTGCGTTGCCGGCGTCGAATGCGGCGAGGAAATAGCGCTGCATGTCGTGTACCAGCAAGGCAACACGATCACGCTGGGGACGCCAGGCGCCTCGCGCCTGCGGCAGTTCCGCAGCGGTCGGCAGGGAATACGGGGTAATGCGGGGCAGCGCCATCAGCGCGTTCCTCCTGTCTGTTGCAGATGACGCGCGCGCAGCTGCGCGCGCAGTTCGCGGCGGCTGATCTTGCCAACCGCCGTAGTGTCGAAACTGTCCACGAAAACAATCTGATCGGGCACCTTGAAGGCGGCCAGGCCACGCCCGCGCATCCACGCCTTCAGCGCCGGCGCCTTGATGGCCTCGCCCTGCTGGATCACGAAGGCACAGCTGCGCTCGCCCAGGTAGTCGTCAGGAATGGAGACCACGGCGGCGTCGAACACGCTGGGATGGGCCAGCAGATGGTCTTCGATCTCCTCGGCGGAGATCTTCTCGCCCGCCCGGTTGATGTGGTCGCCGGCACGGCCCTGCACCACCAGATAGCCGCCGGGCAGCTGCTGCACGCGGTCGCCGGTGCGGTAGAAGCCGTCGTCGGTGAACGAGCGCGCGTTGGCCGCCGCGTCATTGTGGTAACTGCGGATGGTGTACGGACCGCGCGTGAGCAGATGACCGACCTCGCCTTCGGCAACGGGCTGGTCGTGGTCGTCGACCACGCGCACTTCATCATCCTCGCTGATCGGCCTGCCCTGGCAGGCGACGACCAGGTCCTGCGGGTCATCCAGCCGGGTGTAGTTGACCAGGCCTTCGGCCATGCCGAACACCTGCTGCAACGTGCAACCGAGGCCATCGATGACCCGCCGCGCGGCTTCCGGCACCAGCTTCGCTCCCCCGACCTGCAGCACCCGCAGGCTGGACAGATCGTGCCTGCTGGTCGCCGCCGCCTGCGCCCACAGCAGCGCCAGGGGCGGCACCAGACCACAGCAGGTCACCTTCTCGCGCGCGATCAACGGAAACGCCGCATCCGGGCCGGGGCCCGGGCTGAGCACCACGCGGGCGCCGGCGTACAGCGCACCGAAGAAACCCGGCGAGCTCATCGGGAAGTTGTGTGCTGCCGGCAGCGCAACCAGGTACACGCTGTCGCGGTCGATCCCACAGATTTCGTTGCTGGCGCGGAACGAGTAGATGTAATCGTCGTGCGTGCGCGGAATGAGCTTTGACAGCCCGGTGCTGCCGCCGGAGATCTGCAGGAACGCCACCGACTGCGGATCGGGATCGGCCGGCAGCTGGCTGCGATCGCCCTGCAGCGATTCCAGCGCGACGAACTCGGCCGCATCGCCGTCGATCAGCACGTGGCGTACCGCCGGCACTTCCGCCTGCAGCGCGCGCGCCAGGCCACGATGATCGAATCCTTCATGGACATCGGTACTGATGTAGGCACTGGCCTCGGCCTTGCGCGCAAAGTGGGCCAGCTCGGTGATGCGATGTGCCGGCAGCGCGTACACCGGCACCAGCCCGGCGCGGAACAGGCCACAGACCGTTGCGATGAAACCGGCCGTATTGCCCAGCTGCACCAGCACGCGCTCGCCGGGTTGCAGGCCCAGCGCCAGCAGCCCGGCGCCGATGCGCCCGGCCTCATGCCAGAGCTGCGCATAGCTCAGGCGCACATCGCCAGCCACCACCGCGATGTCATCGGCATGGCGCTCGGCGCGTTCGCGCAGGAAACCCGGGAAGGTTTCGCCACGCCAATGACCTGCGGCCCGATAGCGCGCGACCAGCGCTTCAGGCCATTGCTGCTGCAGTGGCAGGCGCGAATCAACGGTGGACGGCGTCATGCGGATACCTCGATCAGGGACAGCGGGTCCTGCACGCCCAATGCGTTCAGCAGGGCAGCAAACTTGGCGGCGGTTTCGGCCACTTCGGCCTCGGGCTGCGAGTCGGCGACGATGCCGGCGCCGGCATACAGGCGCAGCTGGGTGCCCTGCAGGCGCGCGCAGCGGATCGCCACATACCAGTCGCCGTCCCCCTGCGCATCGAGCCAGCCCACCGCACCGGCATAGAAACCGCGCGGCACCGGTTCCAGCGCACGGATGCGCTGCAGTGCCTGCAGCCGCGGGGTACCGCAGACGGCCGGGGTGGGATGCAGCTCGGCCAGCAGGGTCGCCGCCGACGTAGCAGCGTCCTTCAGCGTGGCGTGGATGCGCGTACCCAGATGCCACATGCTGGCGGTGGCGTGCAGCACCGGGCGTGGCTGCGCTTCGATATGGCTGCACCAGGGCGAGAGGCCATCGACAATGGCGTCGACCACATGCCGGTGTTCGTCATGATCCTTCGCCGATGCCAGCAACGCCTGCGCGGCGCGCTCGTCCGCAACCGGATCGGCACTGCGCCTGGCCGAACCGGCCAGCGGATGCGACAGCACCTGCGCCCCGCGTTTGCGCAGCAGCAGCTCCGGTGTCGCCCCCACCAGCCATGCCGGCGCCTGGCCAACGTCCACCGGCAGCGGCACGGCGTAGGTCGCCACCGAAGGATCGGTGCCGAGGCGGGCCAGCAGCATTTCCGGTGACAGCGCCTGCTGCGTGTGCGCCAACAGGCTGCGCGCCAGTACCACCTTGTGCAGCTCCGGGTCCGGCGCGCGCATCGCGCTGACCGCGTCGGCCACGGCCGCTGCATACGCCTGCGCCGAGGGCTCGGCAGTCAGCGCTCCGGACAGCGCCGGCGCCGCCTGCGACTGTACGGGCAATGCCGGCAGCAGGCGCTCGGGCTGGTACAACGCATCATCGGCGCGCGGCTCGAACGGCACCGCGCCGACCAGCAGGCCCGGCCCACCGCGCTGCTGCGCGAAGAACGTCGCCACGCGCTCGGCCAGCGTCGCCAGCGCACCGGTCGGCAAGGGTGCGCGGCAGCCGCGCGCGTGCATCTGCTGATCGGCCTGCCGCAGCAGGAACAGCGACGCTTCGGCGGTGGGCTCGGGCAGCATCGACGCAGCCTCCGGCCACGCGCCCTGCATCAGGGAATCGTTCATGGGGTCTCCTTCATCCGATACGCTGCTGCCAGCACGCACAGCACCAGCAGCAGCACGCCGACCAGCAGGTAAGGCAGGCTGGCGCCGCCGCGATACAACAGGGTGCCGAGCATCGGCCCGGCCACCATGCCCAGCCCCTGCGCCGCCGCGACGGTGCCGGCCGCCGCCCCCTGTTCGTGCGCCTGCACCGCGTCGGCGGCCAACGCCTGGAACGAGGGGAACACGAAGCCCATGCCGAACGCTGCAAGCGCGTAGGCCGCCGGCAACTGCCAGGTCTGCTGCACCGCCGCCACCGACGCAAAGCCGATGCCTGCGATCAGTGCGCCGAGGATGATCCAGCGCCGGGGATGCACGTCCAGTTTCATCACCAGCCCCTGCGCGAGGATCAGGCCCACGCCGACTGCAGTCAGTGCGATGCCGGCCATGCGTGCACCTTCGGCTGCATCCAGGCCGAAGCGATCGATGGCGAAGAAGCCGACCGTGACCTGGGCGATGGTCACCGACACCATCGCCACGAACGCGGCCATCTGCGGCAGGCGCAGCCGCCGGTCGAGGCGCGACAGTGGTACGCGGTTGCGGCTGTGTGCGGCTGCCACCGTCGGCGTGGCCGGCAGGCGCCAGGCCAGCAGGCCCAGCGCGAGCAGCGGCAACAGCGCAGCCACGTACAGCGCCAGCGGCAGGTTCTTGTAGGCAAGCCATCCGGCAGCAGCCGGACCCAGCACCATCCCCAGCGCGTTGGCGCTGCCCAGGCGGGCGAGGAATTTCGCACGTTGGCCGGTGGGTGCCTTGTCGGCGATCAGCGCGGCAGCGGTCGGCGGCACAGCCGCGTAGAACAGGCCGATCAGGCCACGCGCACCGACCAGCACCAGCACCGAGACCAGCATCGGCGGTATTGTCTGCAGCGCGACATCGATGAACACCGCCAGCGCGATGTAGACCACGGTGTAGGCACTCATCGCCAGCATCAGCACGCGCTTGCGGCCGATGCGGTCGCTGAGCTGGCCCCACGGGCGCGCGGCCAGCATCCACAACACGCCTGCGGCCGTGACCGATAGACCGGCATGCCATTCGGACAGGCCCAGCAGGCGGACCACCGGGCCGATGACGGCGACGAAGGACATCATCGCCATGGTGCCGATCAGGGCAGCCAACACCAGCGCCGGCAAGCCGGGAACCACGGGACGTGAATGCATGGAACACCAACCGTAACCAGGGAGGGAACGCCGGGCGCATCCGCACCCCGCGCGACGTCGCCCTGTCAGGCGGCGACGCCATCCTTAAATGATAACGGCTCGCATTTGCATTTGATACCCATTCGCTTGACGGGCACGCACCTGCGGGTGCATCACTGCCCTGCGCGTACCGACAGCAGGCCGCGACGCTTGAACCACCACTCCAGCGGCAGGGTCACCAGCGGCGGAACCGCAGCCAGCAACGCCAGCCCCGTTGCCCACCATGGCCAGCGCAGGCGCAGCGCCGCAAACAGAGTCACCGCCACGTAGACCAGGAACGCCACGCCATGCAGCGGCCCGAACAGCTTCACCAGCGCGACGTTGGCCTGCGGGCCGTACTTGAGCCACATGCCGGCCAGCAGACCGGCCCAGGTGATGGCCTCGATGAAGGCGACGACGGCGAAAAGGCGCCCGGTCGGGTGCAGCGGGTTACGGTGGGTCACGCAGGGCTCCAGCGCTGGATATCAAATGCGAATGATACGCAGATGCGAACGATCCGAACACCGAGGGTAGCGCCGGGCCATGCCCGGCGAACGGTAGAGCTCTGTCCACCAAGGTGGACACCTACCGACGCGTATCGGGCAGGACGTGCTCGCCGATCTCGCCCAGTACGTCGTCCACCGGTCGGCCGTTGTCCACCAGGTTGAACATCACATGCGCCACACCCTGCGCGTGTACGCGTTGCAGGTACCCCCGCAGCCCATCGCGGCCCACCTTCAGGCCCAGCGGCAGCGGCTCCGCCGGCGCAGTTGGATCGGCCTGCAGGTCCAGCAGCATCGACTGCACGAATGGCTTGGGCGCGCCTCCGCTCTGGGCCAGCGCCTGCTGCCACAGACCGATGCGCCCTTCCTGCGCGGTCTCTTCGCGGTGATAGGTCGCCCAGCCTTCGGCCTCGCGTGCGATCCACTGCAGGCTTTGCCGCGCGGTACCGACCACCAGCATCGGAATGCGCCTTGCCGGCGCGGGAAGTACGTCGTATCCACCGGTTGCCTGCAACACCGGCGCGCGCTCGGAGGGTTCGGAGGACAGCGCCGCACGCAGCAGCGACCAGCGCTCGCGGAAGGTGCCCGCCCTGCCCTGTAGGTCCTCGCCGAAGGCCGCGAACTCTTCTGGTCGATCACCCGAGCCCAGCCCCAGCACGAAGCGTCCACCGCTGATCCGGTCCAGCGTCAGCGCCGATTTCGCCACCTGCAGCGGTTGCCGCAACGGCAGCACGATGGCCGCAGTGCCGATCACGATGCGTTCGGTCGCCGCGGCCAGCATGCCCAACCACAGGAACGGATCATCCAGCGCACTGGCGGTCGCATCCGGCCCCTGCGGCACCATCAGCGGCACATCGCGGGTCCACAGCGCAGCAAAGCCCAGATCGTCGGCCAGCCGCGCGACGCGGCACGCCTCCAGTGGATCGGCCAGGCCGCGCGCGGCCACCGGCGTCATCAGGCCAAGGCTCAAGCCCTGCTCTGGAAACAGACGTGCATGGGCAGGATTGAAATCAGTCATGCCGCCAGCTTAGCGTGGGGCATTGATGGCGTCCCACAACAGGAAGTACAGCGCATGCCCAGGATCCGTCCCGCCCACGTCGATGACCTGCCCGCGATCAGCGCGGTGTGCATGGCGGCCTTCAATGCAGCCGTTGCGCCCATGCTTACCGCCGAGGGCATCGCCACCTTCGGCAACGTGGCCGCAGCCAGCGCCTTCGCCGAGCGCCTGCAGGGTGACAACCACATCCTGGTGGCCGAACAGGAGGGCCGTGTGGTCGGCGTGGTGGAACTGAAGGCGGGCCAGCACCTGGCGATGCTGTTCGTCGCGCCGGAGCTGCAGGGGCAAGGCATCGGTCGTGCCCTGCTGCAGGCGGTGCTGCCGCAGGTACGCGGCCCGCAGATGACCGTGCGCGCCTCGCTCAACGCGGTGCCGGCGTACGAACACTATGGGTTCGTGCTGGATGGCGACGTCGGCGAGTACCACGGCCTGATCTACCAGCCGTTGGTGTTGGCGGTGTCCGCTGCGGTGGCTGCGCCCCCTGGTCCGCACTGATACCCTGCCCACATGCCGTGCAGCGCGTGCGACATAAGCAAACTGCATCAGCCAGCACCCCGACCGTTCCTACAATGGCCCACCACCCTGTCCTTCGAGATGCTGCCGATGCGCGTCGCGCTTTCCCTGTTGCTGCTGGCCTCGGCCCTGAGCGCCTGCTCCCCCGCGTCCGCGCCGGTACCGACGGCGAAGGCGGCATCGACCGCCCCGGCCTCCGCCATCGCCTGGCGCCAGGGCGACGTGGATGATGCCTTCAACGAAGCCGCCGAGAGTGGCAAGCCGGTGCTGCTGTACTGGGGCGCGGTGTGGTGCCCGCCGTGCAACCAGCTCAAGGCGGGGCTGTTCAAGGATCCGGCCTTCATCGCACTGACCGGCAAATTCGTGCCGGTCTACCTGGACGGCGACGAAGAAGGCGCGCAGGCATGGGGCGAACGCTTCGGCGTGCGCGGCTATCCGACCCTGATCGTGCTCGACCCGCAGCGCAACGAAATCACCCGCGTGGCCGGCGGCAACGACGCGGCCGAACTGACCCGGGCCCTGACCGTCGCCGCCAGCCGCCGCAGCGCCGTTGCTGAAACGCTCGCGACCGCGCTGGCAACGCCGGCCACGCTCGGCGCCGAAGACTGGCAGGTACTGGGCGATTACGGCTGGGAGGTGGATGCCAACCGCCTGGCTGGCAAGCGCAGCGCCCAGGACGTGCTGCAGCAGCTGGCCAAGGCCGCACCCGAGCCTGCGCTGCAGCGTCGCTTCGCGCTGCTCGCCTTGGCTACCGCCGAGAAACCGACGGCAGCGCCCACCCAGGTACGCGAACTGTTGCAGGCGGTGCTGGCACAACCGGCGGAGGTACGTCGCAACCGCGAGTTGCTGGGGTATGCCGGCGCCGGGCTGGTCAAGCAGGCCAGCGCCGGTCCGGCCAGCAGCAATGCCCTCGGCCAGCAGTTGCTGGTCGCGCTGGAACGTGCCGACGCCGCGCGTGGTGATCGCGCAGACGATGCCTTGTCACGTGCGTTGACCGAGTTGGCGCTGGCACGCCAGCAGCAGCCTGAAGGCGCGCTGCCGGCAGCACTGGTGCAGCGCGTAAAGCAGCGCGTGGCCGCCGCCGATGCCGCAGCCACCGATGCACACGCGCGCCAGGCCACCATCAGCAGTGCCGTCTACGCGCTGCGCCAGGTCGATGATGATGCAGGCGCCGAGGCCTTGCTGCTGGCAGAGCTGAAGCGCAGCGAGCAGCCTTACTACTACATGCCGGAGCTGGCCGAACTGGCCGAGCAGCGTGGTGATACCGCCGGCGCCCTGGAATGGCTGAAGCGTGCCTACGAAGGCGCGCAGGGTCCTGCCACGCGCGTGCAGTGGGGCGTGCTGTACGTGGAAGGCCTGCTGCGGCTGGCACCCGATGATGCACCGCGTATCGAGCAGGCCACCGAGGCCTTGATCGCCGAGCTGGACAAGCAGCCGTCCGGCTACCACCAGCGCACGCGCCAGCGCTTCGAACGGCTGGCCGGGCAGCTGCAGGCGTGGAGCGCCAAGCACAAGGGTGCGGACACGCTGGCGCGGCTGCAGCAGCGGATGCAGGCGGCCTGTGGTGATCAGGTTGATAGCGGCTGCAAGGAATGGTTGAGCTGACGCCAGACGCAGGATTCGACGGATACAGGTAGTGCCGGCCGCTGGCCGGCAGCCCCGACCATCACCCGCTGCCGGCCAGCGGCCGGCACTACCCTGCTGCTTCTGCTCTCGCCTTTGACGTCGCCTCCGCGCCGGCGCGTGGACCTGTCCTGCGTGGGCGGACCTGCATGTGCCCATCCGCCCACGGGATCCCGGGACAGTCAACGCGCCGACAGCGCCCTCTTTTCAACCACCCCGCTTGACCTCAACCAATGTTGAGGTGCGATAACAGTCTCCCCACGGCCATACCCCTGGCCTTCCCCACGGAGACTGTCTCGATGCCGTACTCGCTTCCCGCCCTCCCCTATGCCTACGACGCCCTCGAGCCGCACTTCGATGCGCGCACGATGGAAATCCATCACAGCAAGCATCACCAGGCCTACGTCAACAACCTCAATGCCGCGCTGGAACAGGCGGGCCTGCCGGCACAGCCGGTGGAAACCCTGATCGCCGACCTCGACGCCCTGCCCGAATCGATCCGCGGTGCAGTGCGCAACAACGGCGGCGGCCACGCCAACCACAGCCTGTTCTGGACCGTGCTCAGCGCCAATGGCGGCACCGCCGACGAAGAGCTTGCCGCGGCCATCGATCGCGACCTCGGTGGCTACGACGCCTTCAAGGAGGCTTTCAGCAAAGCGGCGCAGACCCGTTTCGGCAGCGGCTGGGCGTGGCTCACCGTCGATCACCAGGGCCGCCTGCAGGTCGAAAGCACCGCCAACCAGGACAGCCCGCTGATGGGCGTGGCGGCTGGCGCCTCCGGCAACACCCCGATCCTTGCCCTGGATGTCTGGGAGCACGCCTACTACCTGCATTACCAGAACCGTCGCCCGGACTACATCGGCGCGTTCTTCAACCTCACCAACTGGGCCGAGGTCGGCCGGCGCTACCGCCAGGCCAGGGCCGCATGAACGCGGACTCCGGTGCATACGCCGGGCCGTGGGCGGGGGTGTTCCCCGCTCCGGCACCGGTGCCATCGGTCAGCCTGCCACCACGTGCGCTGCGGCGGTTGCTCGGCCATTTCCCTACCGGCGTGGCGATCGTCTGCGCCCGCGACGCACAGGGAAAACCGCAGGGGCTGACCATCAACTCGTTCGTGCCGATCTCGCTGCAGCCGCCACTGGTGCTGTGGAACCTCGCCCTGCATGCGCAGAGCCTGTCCACGTTCCAGCGCGCCACCCGCTTCGCGATCAGCGTGCTCGGCGCTGGCCAGGAAGCCCTGGCGCGCCGGTTCGCCGATCCGCAGGTGCGCCATCGATTCACCGATGTGCCCTTGCTGGACGACGGCGAAGATGCGCCACCGCGTATCGCCGGTGCCGTGGTCCACCTCACCTGCACCCGCCACGCGCAGTGGCCGGTCGGCGATCACCTGTTGCTGGCCGGGCGCATTGTCGATGTGCAGGAAGCAGGCGGTGCACCACTGCTGTTCCATCGCGGCCGCTTCCAGGCGGGACCGGTGGAAACCCTGCTGGAGGTGCGCTGATGGACATCGAAACGCTGGAGAGGATGCTTGCCGCCGGCAAGGACAGCGCACTGCTGCGCTTCGGCCTGGGCAAGAGCTGGCTGGATGCCGGCGACCCGGTGCGCGCAGCCACCCATCTGGGCCGCTGCGTGGTGCTGGACCCGCACTATTCGGCGGCGTGGAAGCTGCTGGGCAAGGCCTGGCTGGCTGGTGGCCAGCCGCAGGCGGCGCGCGAAGCGTGGCAGCGCGGGCTCAGCGTGGCCGGCAGCAAGGGCGACCAGCAGGCCCGCAAGGAAATGCAGGTGTTCCTGCGCAGGCTCGATCGCGATTCACCTGCGCTGTTGGCGAAGGCCGGCTGAAGACTCAGCCGGCGTTGGCCGACGCCGGTGCCGGCATGATGTCCGGCATCGGCAGGCGGCGCGGCTTGCTCGGGAACGCGTGGCGCAGGATGCGCCAGACCACCTGGGTGAACTGCCGCGGCAGCGAGCCGTTGTTGTAGTGCTGGCCGTAGCGCCGGCAGATTTCCTTCACTTCCTTGGCGATGGCCGCATAGCGGTTGGCCGGCAGGTCCGGGTAGAAGTGGTGCTCGATCTGGTGGCTGAGGTTGCCCGACAGCACGTTGATCACGAAACCACCGCTGATGTTGGACGAACCGCGCAGCTGGCGCAGGTACCAGTGGCCACGCGATTCATTGCGCAGGCATTCCTTCGGGAAGGTTTCCGATTCGGCGGTGAAGTGGCCGCAGAAGATGATCACGTAGGTCCAGATGTTGCGCAGGCCGTTGGCCACCATGTTGCCCAGCATCACCGGCAGGAAGAACGGACCGGCCAGCAGCGGGAAGAACACGTAGTCCTTCAGCACCTGGCGGATCATCTTGCGGGCCACCGGACGAGTCTGCAGCCACATCGCACGGCTGCTGATGCGGCCCTTGAACCAGCGCCCCAGGCGCAGGTCCTGCGCCGCCACGCCCCACTGGAACAGCAGCGCGAAGATCGGTGCGATGATCGGCTGCAGCAGGTAGAACGGCTTCCAGCGCTGTTCCGGGAAGATGCGCAGCAGGCCATAGCCGATGTCATCGTCCATGCCACGCACGTTGGTGTAGGTGTGGTGGCGGAAATTGTGGGTCTTGCGCCAGTTGTCGGCGGTGGCAACGATGTCCCATTCGTAGGTGTTGCCGTTGAGCTTGGGATCGCCGGTCCAGTCGTACTGGCCGTGCATCACGTTGTGGCCCAGTTCCATGTTTTCCAGGATCTTGGCCAGCGCCAGCAGCAGCGTGCCGGCGATGCAGGCCGGCCACAGCAGCGGCGCCCAGAACAACGGAGAGAACGCACCCAGGAACAGCAGGCTGCGGCCGAGCACGCCGGACCAGCGCACAGCCGCTGCGACGCGGCGGATGTAACGGGTGTCGGAGGCGCCGAGGCTGCCGATCACACGGTCGCGGATCGCATCGAGTTCCTCACCAAACGTCTGCATCTCGGCAGGGCTCAGGGCACGGTCGGTAGCGCGGGTCATGGCAGCGGAGTCCTCAGAGATCCAGGGTCAGGTCGGTGGTCGGCGCGCTCACGCAGATCCGCACCGGCACGGCCGTTTCGGACTGGGTATCGCCGGTGCGCAGGTGGCGGGTGGTGCCACTGACGCGTTCACAGGTACAGCTGTTGCAGATGCCCATGCGGCAGCCGTGCTTGGGCGCGATGCCCTGCGCCTCCAGGCTTTCCAGCAGCGAGCGGCCACGCGGCACGATCAGCCGCCGGCCGCTGCGGGCCAGGGTCAATGCGACCTCACCCAGGCTGTCGGCATCACTGAGTGCCGCAGGTGGCGTAAAGGCTTCAGCCTGGAAACCGGCCACCTGCTGCGCCAGGCGCGTGCGCGCAGCGGCAACGAAGCCATCCGGGCCACAGGCCAGCACATGGCGCTGCGCCAGCGGGGTGTCGTCACCGGCAACGGCCAACGTGTGGCTGTCGATGCGCGCGGCCGGCACCTCGCCTTCGCGGGTGGTCAGCAGATGCACGCGCAGGTTCGGGTTCGCTGCGGCCAGCGCCTGCAGCTCATCACGGAACTGGAACGCCGCGGCGCTGCGCTCCCAGTAGAACAGGTCGACCGGCGCCGCCAGCGGGCGCTGGCAGGCGTCGCGCAGCAGGCTGCGCATGGGCGTGATGCCGCTGCCGGCGGCCAGTAGAAGCACCGGCGCTGCGGCAGGCATGTGGAAATCACCGAAGGCCGCATCCAGCCGGAACAGGTCGCCCGGCTTGGCATGCGCGACCAGATGCTGGCTGACCTTGCCGCCTTCCACCGCCTTGACGGTAATGGCCAGCTCACGACGGCCCAGGCGGGTCGGGCTGTAGCTGCGGCGCAATACACGCCCCTCAAGCTCGACGCCCAGGGTGACGTGCTGGCCGGCGCGCATCCCGGCCCAGTGCCGGTTGCAGCGCAGGACCAGGGTGGCGGCGCCCTCGCCGGCCGGCTCGCGCCGTACCAGGCGGGCCATCGGCTCACGCAGGGTCCACAACGGATTCAGCTGGCCCGCCCAGAAGTCGAACAGCGACGGCGACAGCCAGCGGTACGGGGAAAACAGGGAAGGACGGACGACAGCGCTCATGGATGCACTATACGGCCGCACACACAGCTGTGTATACATGTGTATATTGCACCGGATTGGGTATGATTCAGCCTTGCCCCTCCGGAAGTACCATGGCCGCCGCCACCGTTCTGTCTCCGCCTGAAGATGCCAGCAGCCCGGCCCGCCGTACGGTGAGCCGCGAAGATCTGCTGGCCGCCGCGTTGAAACTGATCGGCCCGCATCGCAGCCTCTCCACCCTCAGCCTGCGCGAAGTCGCGCGCGAGGCGGGCATCGCACCCAACAGCTTCTACCGCCAGTTCCGCGACATGGACGAACTGGCCGTCGCCTTGATCGACGTGGCTGGGCGCTCGCTGCGCACCATCATTGGTGAAGCCCGCCAGCGCGCTACGTCCAGCGCCACCAGCGTGGTACGCGTGTCGGTGGAAACCTTCATGGAACAGCTGCGTGCCGACGACAAGCTGCTGCACGTACTGTTACGCGAAGGCGCGGTCGGCTCGGACGATTTCAAGCACGCGGTCGAACGCGAACTGCACTACTTCGAAGAAGAACTGCAGCATGACCTGGTGCGCCTGGCCGCACTGGATGGCGCAGTGCTCTACAAGCCGGAACTGGTGTCGATGGCGATCACCCGGCTGGTGTTTGCGATGGGCGCTTCGGCCATGGACCAGCCCCCTGAGAACGATCCGGAACTGGTCGAACAGATCTCCACGATGATCCGCATGATCATCGTCGGCGCGCGCACTCCCGCCGCCTTCCGCCGCGGCTGACCGCTTCCGGTGCATGACCACCGGCACACGCGCGTGCGCATTATGTAATGTTATAACAATTACGTTCGAGTAAAGGCCACGGTTTACGCACGCGCCGAGACCCTGATATAGCAATTGCTATGTTGATGACCATCTGCTTTCATGTGCGCCAGCCAGGTCGCCCTCGCCGCCCTCCCTCCCCAAGGACGACGCCCTCATGCGCATTGCTGCCTCCCTTCTCCGCCGGCTGCCGCTGGCTGCCGGTATTGCCGCCGCCCTGCCGGTGACCGCATTCGCCGCACCGCCTTCGCCTACCGAGCTGGACCGCGTGCAGGTGAAAGTCAGCACGGCCACCCGCAGCGAACGCCTGCTGTCGGACGTGCCGATCCGCACCGAGGTACTGCGCAAGGAGGACATCGCCCTGCGCGCGGCCACCGACTTCTCCCGCGCGGTCGAGCTGATCAACGGCCTGCGGGTGGAGAGCAACTGCCAGAACTGCAACACCAGCGAAGTGCAGCTGCTGGGCCTTCCCGGTGCCTACAACCAGCTGCTGTTCGATGGCATTCCACTGTTGTCCACGCTGGGCAGTGTGTATGGGCTGGAACAGATTCCCGCCGGCTTCGTCGACCGCATCGAAGTGGTCAAGGGCGGTGGTTCGTCGCTGTACGGGCCGGGCGCCGTAGCCGGTGTCATCAATCTGGTTCCGCCGCTGCCGGCACGCAGCGGCGGCCATGTGCAGGCGGGCGTGGATGTTCTGAAGGGCACGCCGCAGAAGAACGCCGACGTGCGCCTGGATCTGGTCGCCAGCGAAGCCGACGCGGGACTGTCGGTGATCGCCCAGCGCAACTGGAACAGCGGCATCGACTACAACGGCGACGGCTATACCGAGATCACCCGCAAGAACCTCAAGGTCGGTGGCCTGCAGGCCTGGTATGCGCCCACTCCGGGCACGCGCCTGCGGTTGGACCTGCAGGTGACCGATGAGAGCCGTCGCGGTGGCAACCGCCTGGACCAGCCCGAACACCTGGCCAACATCGCCGAATCGCTGGACACGAACTACCGCCGCGGCAGCCTGTCATGGGACCAGGAGGTAAGCGGCGACGTCGACTTCCGCCTGGCGTATGCCTTCGCCGACATCGACCGCGACAGCTTCTATGGCGGACTCGGCGACGTGGTCACCGATCCGTCCGCACCCGGCTACGATCCTTCGCAACTGGACCCGAACGTACCGGGCAGCGCCGCATCACGCTCATGGCGCCAGTACGGTCGCACCCACAACCCGCTGCACTACATCGACAGCCAGTTGAACTGGCGGCTGGGTGCACACACGCTGGCGTTCGGCGTTCAGTACAAGCATGAGGGCCTGCGTGACGACAATCGCGATGGTGCCGGCCAGCGCCTGGCCGTGCTCGAGGATGCAACCTTCCACAACCTCGGCGCGTTCGTGCAGGACGAATGGAGCGTACGCGAGGACGTCGACCTGGTGCTGGGCGCGCGCGTGGACAAGAGTTCGGAACTGGACAGCGCCGTGTTCTCACCGCGTATCGCCCTGGCCTGGCAGGCCACGCCACGGCTGAAATGGCGAGCGGGCATCGCCACCGGCTTCCGTGCGCCGGAAATCTTCGTCGAGGATGTCCACGTCGATACCCTCGGCGGCGAGCAGGTGCGCGTGCGCAACACCCGTGGCCTGAAGGAGGAGCGCGCGCTGACCACCCTGTTCGGGTTCGACTGGCGCTCCGACCCGGCCGACCCGGTATGGAGCTGGGATGCCACCGCGTCCTACGCACGCATCCGCGATACCTTCGCGCTGGGCGAGATCCAGCGCGGCGATGATGGCCAGCTGACGCAGCTGCGCTACAACGCCTCCGGCTCGAACGTGCTGGGCGTGGAAACCAACCTCGGCTGGCAGCCCTCCCCGCAGTGGCGGCTGACTGCCGGCGCATCGTGGTACCGCTCGCAGTTCCGCGAGCCGCAGCGCATCTTCGACGACACCGCCGACGGCGGCGTCACCGTCATCGACAGCCGCGACTATCTGAAAACCCCGCGCTGGACCGGCCTGGCCCAACTCAGCTGGATGCCGGCCGAGCCCTGGGAGACGTTCCTGGCGCTGCGCCACACCGGATCGATGCCGGTGCTCAACAACCGGCTGGGCGAGCTGCATCGCACCCGCGCCTTCCTGGTCACCGACCTGGGCGCGCGCTGGCATCGCCATCTGGGTGCGCAGGCACAGCAGGAAGTGTCGGTGGCGGCGGGGGTCAAGAACGTGTTCGACCAGCGGCAGAAGGATCTGGAAAGCGGCGCGCTGCGCGACAGCGATTACGTGTACGGTCCTCGCTTCGCCCGCTCGTGGTACGTCAACCTGCGCTATGCGTTCTAGCTGGCTGCCCGCGCTGTTGCTGGCACTGGCATGGCCGGCAGTGGCTGCCGACCTGCATGCGCAGGTCTCCGCCTCGCTGATGCGGCCCGAGCCACGTGCCCTGCGCCCGATGCAGTGGTCGCCACCGCCAACGCTGATCGCGCTGTACTTCGGCGCCGACTGGTGCGCGCCCTGCCACGCTTTCGTGCCGACCCTGCGCGGCGTGCGCGACGCGCTGCGCGAGGCCGGCGCCGATACCGAAGTGGTGTATGTCAGCCTGGATGAAAGCGAGGCGGCGTTGCGGCGCTACATGCACCTGCAGCAGATGCCGTGGCCGGTGCTGGACCCGCGTCGTGCGCAGCGCATGCCAGCGCTGCAGGCATTGGCGGGCCCGGCCCCGCCCAACCTGGTGCTGATCGATGCGCAGGGCACGGTGCTGGCCAATGGTTGGCAGGGGCGCCATTACCGCGGGCTGCAACCGGTATTGCAGGAATGGTGGAAGCGGGCATGTGCGCAACAGCAGGCGCACTGCCCCGATGACGGCGTTCAACCCCGGTAGCGCCGGGCCATGCCCGGCGAAATGCGTGAGGCGGCAACGCGTCCGCCGGGCATGGCCCGGCGCTACCGTTCGGCGGAACCGCCCTCGGCCTTGCGCACGAATGCGTCGAACAGCGCCAGTGTCTGTTCGCTGACGTGGTGCTCGATGCCCTCGGCATCACGTCGCGCGGTATCCGGGTCCACGCCCAGCGCCAGCAGGAAGCGCTCCACGGTCTGGTGGCGTTGGCGGCTGGCATGGGCCAGCGCCTCGCCCTCCGGGGTCAGGAACACGCCGCGGTACGGGCGCTGCACCACCCAGCCATCGCGGGCCAGCCGGCGCAGCATCTTCGCCACGGTCGGCTGGGCCACACCGAGGCGGGTGGCGATGTCGACCTGGCGGGCCTCGCCGCCGTCGGCCAGCAGGTCGGAGATCAGCTCGACATAATCCTCCACCAGCTCCATCCGGTGTGCTTCGCGCACTTGCCGGAAGCTCTCGACCTGGCGCTCGGCCTCGATCAAGGGGGTGCTTTTCAGCGATGTCGAATCGTCCGTCTTGCCCACGCGTGTGCCTGTCCTGCAGTTGTCATCCGGGTGCGAACCTGAATTCTGGACCAGTGACGCAGTAAAGACGATTGTTTCACATTGCTATGCGATATAGCAGTGGCTATATTGGCAGCCATGAACACTGTCGCGCCCACCGACTCTCCGGCCTCCACCGCGGCCAGCCTGGGTGCGCTCAACGCGTCGATCGCCGTACCCGAAAAGGGCCACTGGTGGTTCCGGCTGCTGGCCTTCCTGGGCCCCGGCTACATGGTGTCGGTGGGTTACATGGATCCGGGCAACTGGGCGACCGATCTCGCAGGTGGCTCACGCTTCGGCTATCTGCTGCTGTCGGTCATCCTGATCTCCAACCTGATGGCGGTGATCCTGCAGGCGCTGTCGGCACGGCTGGGCATCGCCACCGGCATGGACCTGGCGCAGGCCTGCCGTGCGCGCTACCCCAAGCCGGTGAACCTGGCGCTATGGGCGTTGTGCGAAGCGGCGATCATCGCCTGCGACCTGGCCGAAGTGATCGGCACGGCCATCGCGCTGAAACTGTTGTTCGATCTGCCGCTGCTGTGGGGCGCGGTGATCACCGCGCTGGACACGCTGCTGGTGCTGCTGTTGATGAACCGCGGTTTCCGCGCGCTGGAAGCCTTCGTGATCGCACTGCTGCTGGTGATCTTCGGCTGCTTCATGGTGCAGATCGCGCTGGCCGCGCCGCCGGTGATGCAGGTGCTGGGCGGTTTCATTCCGCGCGCGCAGGTGGTCACCGATCCGCATGCGCTGTACATCGCCATCGGCATCATCGGTGCAACGGTGATGCCGCACAACCTGTACCTGCATTCTTCCATCGTGCAGACCCGTGCCTATCCACGCACCGATGAAGGCCGTCGCAGCGCGCTGCGCTGGGCGGTGACCGACAGCACCTTTGCCTTGACCCTGGCGCTGTTCATCAACGCCAGCATCCTGATCCTGGCGGCGGCGGTATTCCATGCCAACGGCCGCTTCGATGTGGAAGACATCGAGCAGGCGCACCAGTTGCTGGCACCGATGCTGGGCGTCGGCCTGGCCTCGACATTGTTCGCAGTGGCACTGCTTGCTTCCGGCTTGAACTCCACGGTGACCGCGACACTGGCCGGGCAGATCGTGATGGAA
The DNA here is from genome assembly GCF_000632045.1 of Stenotrophomonas sp. RIT309. Taxonomy (NCBI): domain Bacteria; kingdom Pseudomonadati; phylum Pseudomonadota; class Gammaproteobacteria; order Lysobacterales; family Lysobacteraceae; genus Stenotrophomonas; species Stenotrophomonas sp. RIT309. The sequence goes on along the minus strand of NZ_JFYS01000005.1, from coordinate 114,204 downwards.
GGGTTCCTGCGCCTGCGCCTGCCGCCGTGGCTGCGGCGGCTGATCACCCGCGCGCTGGCGATCATTCCGGTGGTGGTGGTCATCATGCTGTTCGGCGACCAGGGCGCGGTGAAGCTTCTGGTGCTGAGCCAGGTGGTGCTGTCCATGCAGCTGCCGTTCGCGATCATCCCGCTGGTACGCATCGTGACCGACAAGGTGACGATGGGCGCGCTGGTGGCGCCGCGCTGGCTCGGCGGCATCGCCTGGGTGATCGCGCTGGTGATCGTGGTGCTGAACGTGAAGCTGCTGGTGGATACGTTCGCAGCCGGTTGATCCGCGCGGTGGGAATCCGCCGGGCATTGCCCGGCGCTACCGCTGGCGACCTGCAGTAGATCCACGCCATGCGTGGATGTGGCATTACCGGCGCTACAGGAACTCCGCGATGGCCGCTTCGATCTGCTGCGGCGACTGGAAACCCGGCATGCGCATGCGCTCGTCACCGTCCAGGAACAGCGACAACGTAGGGGTCTGCCGCAGGCCCAGCTCGCGGAAGAACGCCTCGCCCACCACCTCCAGCTGCACCCGCAGCAGGGTCGTGCCCTGCCCTGCAGTGCCGCTGGCCACCCGCTGCAGCGACATGTCCAGCATCCGGCAGCCCGGGCACTGGTCCTTGTGGAAGTCCACCAGCACGCGTGGATGGTCGGCCAGCAACTGCTGGAACTGCTCAGGCGTGGTGGCGTCGATGATCTGCATCGGTGGTACTCCAGTAGTGATCCAGGACCGCATCGGTCCAGGTATCGATGGCCGCGGCATGCCGCCGGCCATGTGGCATCTGTTCGATCTCCAGCGGCGGGTAGCCACTGTGGAAATAGCGGATCAGCCGGTGCACCGCACCGCAGTAGTACTCCTGCCCCCACTGCGTTTCACCGGTGCCGAACACCGCCACCTGCCGCGGCCGCTGGCCGCGCTCGGCGATGCCTGCCACCCAGGCCTTCATCTCCGACGGTGTGCGCCCGGCGTTGTCGGTCCAGCAGCCCAGCAGCACCAGGTCAGCCTCGTCCACCGGCAACGGCGGGGCCTGGCGCAGGTCGTCGGCCTCCTGCCAGTGCACGGCGTGGCCTGCGGCCCGGCAACGCGCGGCGATGTGGCGGCCGAGCTCACGGGTGTTGCCGCTGAGCGACGCCACCACGATCAGGATGCGCAGCGCCGGGCCGCGCTCAGAGGTCGTCGAAGCCGTTGTCGACGTTGGTCTTCTTGTAGCTTGCATTGCGCATCTCGAAGAAGTCGGTCTTGGTCTCGGTGAAGTTGTCGGCGTAGGCCTTGATCCACGGCATCACGTTGTCGGCGGTGTCGCTGTACAGGCGCTCGATGCCGAGCATGCCGGCCATCTTGTTGGCGCGGTACTTCACGTAGCGCACCATCTCGTCCACGTCGATGCCATCGATGCCATCCAGCACCTCCGCCGACCACTGGGTTTCCAGTTCAATGGCGTGTTCGAACGACTGGTGCACGTAGGCGGTCAGCTCGTTGGTCTGCAGTTCCGGGTTCTCGCCGATGATGGCGCGGATCAGCTCGCTGATGAACTTGGTGTGGGCCAGTTCGTCACGGTTGATGAAGCTGATGATCTTGCCGGTGCCGTTCATGCGGTTCTGCCGCACCATGTTGTAGAAGTACGCGAAGCCGGAATAGAAGTTGATGCCTTCCAGGATCGAGGACTGGATCAACGACTTCAGCAGGGTTTCGGCGGTCTTCTCGCGCATGAAATCGTCATAGGCCCCCATGATCGGCGCGTTGCGCTTGATGATGGTGGGATGGGTGCGGGCGATCTCGAAGATGCGGTTCTGGTTGGGCAGGTCGGTGATCGAGGCCAGCACGTAGCTGTAGCTCTCGTTGTGGATCACCTCCTGCTGGCCGATGATCGCCGCGTTGGCGTGCGCGGCCGGATCGGTGATGTACTCGGCGACGTTGTAGATGAAGCGCGTCTGCGGCGAATCCAGCGTGGCCAGCAGGCCGATGATGGAATCGTAGGCGTTCTTCTCGCGCGCGTTGAGCTCGCCGTACTGGCGTGCATCCACCTTCATGTCCACTTCGTCGGGGATCCAGAAGTTGGTCGACAGCTCCTTGTAAGCGCGATAGAACGACGGGTACGGAATGTCGTTCCAGTTGAGGATGCCGCTGGTGCGGCCGTTGATGATGCCGGTGCTGCGGTTGGGGTGGCGCGGTTCGAGGATCTTGATGCGGTCCAGGGGTGTTGCCATGGTCTTTCCTGCAGAGGTAGCGCCGGGCCATGCCCGGCGGAAGGTAAGGTGCGGTGGCCGCGCGCTGCGCTCGCCGGGCCTGGCCCGGCGCTACCGCGGTTGGAGCGCAGCGATCAGCTCGAGCACCACTCGCATTCGCTGATGTCGATGTCGTTGGAGCGCACGTAGTAGGTGGTCTTCAACCCTTCCCGCCAGGCACTCAGGTGCAGCTCCAGCAGGGTGCTGGCGCGGATCGTGCTGGGCACGTACAGGTTGAAGCTGATCGACTGGTCCACATGGCGCTGGCGGCGTGCGTTCTGCCGCACGCTGGCGAACTGGTCGACCTTGTAGGCACCCTTCTCGTAGTACGGCCAGGTGTCCAGCGACAGGCCAGGCGCGGCCACCGGTCGCCGGAAGTCCTTCTTTTCCTCGTAGTAGAACGCGCTGTAGATCGGGTCGATCGACGCGGTGGAGCCGGCGATCTGCGCGGTGCTCATGTTCGGCGCCACCGCCAGCAGCCAGCCATTGCGCAGGCCGTTGGTCGCTACCTCGCGCGCAAGACTGTCCCAGGCCGCGCCACTGTAATCGCGGTCACGGAAATAGTTGCCGTTGTGCCAGTCGCTGCCGGCGAACATCGGATAGCTGCCCTTCTCCTTGGCCAGCTGCGCGCTGGCCTGGATGGTCAGGAAGTTGATGCGCTCGAACAGGCGATCGGACAGTTCCTCGGCCTCGGGCGATTCCCAATGGATCGCCTGCTGTGCCAGCAGGTGATGCCAGCCGAACGTGCCCAGGCCGATGGCGCGATACTTGCGGTTGGTGATGGTGGCCTGCGGCACCGGCAGCGCATTGAGATCGATCACGTTGTCGAGCATGCGTACCTGGATCGGAATCAACCGTTCCAGCACATCCTTGGCCAGCAGATCCTCGGGGGCGGTGATGGCACGGCCGAGGTTGATCGACGACAGGTTGCAGACCACGAAGTCGCCCGCGCGGCGGGTGGTGACGATCTGGTCGCCGCTGACGATCTCCTGGATCATCCGCGTCGGGCTCATGTTCTGCAGGATCTCGGTGCAAAGGTTGCTGGAATAGACCATGCCCGCATGCTTGTTCGGGTTCTTCCGGTTCACTTCGTCGCGGTAGAACAGGAACGGGTTGCCGGTTTCCAGCTGGCTGAGCATGATCCGCTTGAACAGGTCGATCGCCTTCACCGTGCGACGGCTGATGCGTTCGTCGGCCACCAGCTCGGCGTAGCGGTCACGGAAACTGCCCTGCCCTCGCTTCTCGTCGTAGAAATCCTGCAGGTACCAGCCCTTGGCCTGCTTCACCTCGTGCGGATCGAACAGGTACCAGTCGGCACGGCGCTCGACGGCCTCCATGAACAGGTCCGGCACGCAGATGGCGGTGAACACATCATGCGCACGCAGGCGCTGGTCGCCGTTGTTCAGGCGCAGGTCCATGAACGCCTCGATGTCGCGGTGCCAGATGTCCAGGTACACCGCCACTGCACCCTTGCGCTGGCCGAGCTGGTCGACCGACACCGCCGTGTTGTTGAGCTGCTTGATCCACGGCACCACGCCGCCGGACGAGTTGGGCACGCCGCGGATCGGCGCGCCACTGCTGCGCACGTACCCCAGGTACGCACCCACGCCACCACCGTGCTTGGACACACGGGCGATATCGGTGTTGGAGTCATAGATGCCCTGCAGGCTGTCGTCCACCGTGTCGATGAAGCAGCTCGACAGCTGGCCGCCGACTTTGCCTGCATTGGCCAGGGTTGGCGTGGCCACGGTCATGTACAGGTTGGACAACGCCCAGTACGCCTCGCCCACCAGCTGCATGCGGCGCACGCGGCCGCTCTCACCAGCCCCGCCCTCGTTCTGCATCAGGTACAGGGCAATGGTCAGCCAACGTTCCTGCGGCAGCTCATACACCTCGCGGCTGCGGTCGGTAGCCAGGTAGCGCGTGGCCAGCAGGTACAGGCCGTTGTAGGCGAACAGACGATCGCGCTCGGGCTCGATCATCTCCCCGGCCTGCTGCAGCTCTTCCTTCGAATAGCAGCGCAGGATGTCGTTGCTGTAGATGCCGCGGTCGGCCAGGCTTTCCTGCAGGCCCACGTAGGAACCGTACTTCAGGCTGACATCGTAGAAACGGTTGCGGCTGGCGCGCTTGTAAAGCCGGCGCAGGTACAGGCGTGCAGCGAACTGTTCCCACTGCGGCGCGACAAGGTCGACGCGCGATTCCGCTTCGCGGATCAGCAGATCCACCAGATCATCGGCACTGATGCTGGGCTTGCGTTCGACCATCGCCAGCACCACGCGGCGATAGTCGGCCACATCCAGCTGCGGCAGGTCGGCGTGGATGGTGTCGATGCTGCGCAGCAGGCGCGCCGCATCGAACGGCAGGCGACGATTGCCGGCTTCCTTGGTGATCCAGGTCGGCACGCGCTCGCCGCTGGCGCGCATGGCGTCGCCGGCGCCGGCCAGGTCGGCCACGCGGAAGGTACTGTCGGTCATGGTGGTGAAACTCCAGGCTCGTGCGCGCGTCGGCGCCCGATGCCATGGCGGCCCTGCACGCGATACCGGCGCACGGGGCGAACGGGTGAAGTGCCAAGGGGCGGGAACACAGGTCGTCGGCATCTGCCTGCGCCTGCGGCCGGTATCCGGGCCGTGGGGGCGACCTGCGTCCGCACGGTGGCGGCCGCGTCGACACGGCAAGCCTTCAGGGGCGGGCCGCGGGACGTTTGCTGCATGTCCGGCGGCGGCGGCTGACCGGGAGTGACAGCCACAACATAGTGGGGATATTCCGAGCCGTCAACACAAGATGCGGTGATCGCGCGCCAACGCGACCATCGGTCGCAGGATGCCGTGTTGCACGTGCGCGACCTTGTCGACGCCGGACGCATCCCCAGTTCGGTACAACGTCAACTTTCATTGGAACACCGCCCATGCGCGCTGCCCTGTACTCCTCCTTCGGCGATCCAGCCCAGGTCCTCGCCGTTGCCGATGCCCCCCTGCCCGAACCCGGTCCCGGCGAAGTACGCATCCGCACCGTGCTGGCCTCGATCCACAACCACGATCTGCTGACCGTGCGTGGCCTGTATGGCTACAAGCCGACGCTGCCGGCGATCGGCGGCAGCGAAGCACTGGGCGTGGTCGATGCGCTCGGCGAAGGCGTCGACGGCCTGCAGATCGGCCAGCGGGTTGCCGCCGCCTCGGTGCACGGCACCTGGGCCGAAGCGTTCATCGCACCGGCGCGGATGGTGATCCCGATGCCGGACGCGATCGCCGATGAAATGGCCGCACAGCTGATCGCCATGCCGCTGAGCGCGTTGATGCTGCTGGAATTCCTGCACGTCGAGCAGGGCCAGTGGATCGTGCAGAACACCGCCAACGGTGCCGTCGGCAAATCGCTGGCGATGCTCGCAAAGGCGCGCGGCGTGCACGTGGCCAACCTGGTGCGCAATGCCGAGGCCGTGGCGCAACTGCAGGCACTGGGCATCGATCACGTGTTCGATACCTCGGTGGACGGCTGGAAGGACCGCGTGCGCGAAGCCACCGGGCAAGCGCAGGCCGCTGCTGCAGTCGATTCCATCGGTGGCGATGCCAGCGGCGACTTGGTCGACCTGCTCGGCCACCACGGCACCCTGGTCTCTTTCGGTGTGATGAGCGGCGAACCGATGCGCATTCCCGCCGGCGGCCTGATCTACAAGGAAGCCACGGTGAAGGGCTTCTGGGGCAGCAAGGTCAGCCAGGCAATGGCGGTGGAAGACAAGCGGCGGTTGGTGGGTGAACTGCTGAAGCGTGCGGCCGGGGGTGAACTGACCCTGCCGGTGGAGCAGATCTTCGCATTGGACGACATCGCCCAGGCGGCGAAAGCCGGCGCCGGTTCGGGCCGCAATGGCAAGGTGCTGCTGCGCGCGTGATGCCCACGGGGTCGGATCCCTTTCCGAAAGGGAAGGGCTCTGACCCTGCAGGAGCGTACGGACTAACGGTCCGCACCCACCGGGATGGTCTGCCGCACCGAGGCCGCCGACTTTCGTTAAGAACCTGTGATGTATAACTGAATGCGCTTTCGTCATTGGAAGGTGCACTCACCCGCGTGCGGTACTGACGGCTCCTCCACCGTTTGGCGTAGTCGCTTCCATGTATCGCACCACCCTGCTTTCCAGCGCGGTCGCGCTGGCTCTCGTCGCTGGCACCGCCAGCGCCGCTGAAACCGCCGACACCGGCAAGGACAGCACCACCCTCGGCACCGTGCTGGTGACCGGCTCGAACATCAAGCGCAGCGACACCGCCGGTCCCAATCCGGTGCAGATCGTCACCCACGAGCAGATCCTGCAGACCGGCCGCTCCACCCTTACCGACGTGCTGCGCAACCTGTCGGCCAACGCCGGCAACAGTTTCGACGAGCAGTACACCGGCAGCTTCGCTGCGGGATCGGCTTCGATCGGCCTGCGCGGCCTGTCACCGAAGAACACGCTGGTACTGGTCAACGGCTACCGCGTGGCCAACTTCGGTTTCGCGCTCAACACCCAGGACACCTTCGTCGACCTCAATGCGCTGCCGATCAGCGCGGTCGAGCGCATCGAAGTGCTGAAAGATGGCGCCTCGGCGGTGTACGGCTCGGACGCCATCGCCGGCGTCATCAACATCATCCTGCGTCGCGACTTCCAGGGCGTGGAAGTCGGCGCTGGTTTCGGCACCGCCACCCAGGGCGGCCTGAACGAGCGCAAGGCCAACCTGCTGGCCGGCTTCGGTGACCTCGAGCAGCAAGGCTGGAACGTGCTGTTCGGGCTGGACCTGCTCAAGCGCGACCGCCTCGACGCCGACCAGCGCGCGTACACCCGCGACGGCGATTTCCGCGACAAGCCCGGTGGCCGCCTGGCCGGCTGGTCCACCGCCGGTGGCAACTGGCTGTCCAATCCGCGCGCACCGCAGCCGTTCTCGCCCTGCCCCGAGGGCAGCGAGCTGCGTCCCTACAGCGACTTCGGCAGCACCCTGCCCGGCCAGGCCTGCGCCTTCAACGCGCAGCCGTTCAAGACCCTGCAGCCCGGCGCCGAGCGCCTGCAGGCATCGTTGAGCGCGACCTATCGCTTCAGTGACAGCGTCGAAGCCTTCGCCGACGTGCTGTACAGCCACAACAAGGCCGACCAGATCTTCAGCGCCCCGCTGACGGTCGGCCCGGGCCTGCGTGCCTACAATCCCGCCACCGGTACGCTCACCGATATCGCCGCTGTCCTGCCGGTCGGCCATCCGAACAATCCGGGCAGCACGCCACTGCCGTTCGAGTACACCTTCTTCGATCTCGGCCCGCGCCTGAAGGACAACACCCAGGTGTTCTACCGCGCCTTGGCCGGCGTACGTGGCAACGGTGAACGCTGGGACTGGGAAGTGGCCGCACTGACCTCGCAGAGTGCGCAGCGCGAGTACGTGGACAACTTCGTTGACCGCTACGCCTTCCAGCAGATCCTGCGCGACGGCAGCTACAACTTCCTCGATCCGTCCAGCACGCCGGGCGCACTGGACGATCTGCGCCTGCAGACCAAGCGCCCGGGCTGGTACAAGCTGCACTCGCTCAACGTCAAGGCATCGACCTCGTTGTGGGAACTGCCGGCGGGTGCGATCGGCTTCGCCTGGGGCGCGGAATTCCGCAAGGAATCGCTGGACGCGCGCACCAGCGCGCAGGTGCTGTCCGGTACTGAACTGCGCCCGGCGATCAACATCGTCGACGGCGAGCGCCAGGTCAGTGCCGCCTATGCCGAGTTCAGCGTGCCGCTGCATCGCACCCTGGAGCTACAGGTGGCCGGCCGCGGTGACCACTACGATGACTTCGGCAAGGCATTCTCGCCGAAGTTCGCGCTGCGCTGGCAACCGCTGGACAGCCTGCTGCTTCGTGGCTCGTTCTCGCGTGGTTTCCGTGCACCGTCGCTGCCGGAGATCGCACCGGGGCAGACCATCAGCTACGGCTCGGTGGTCGACCCGTTCGATCCGCTGCAGCCCGGCGGCAGCCGCGGCGTGACCAACCTGCGCACCGGCAATCCGGACCTGAAGGCCGAACGCTCGCGCAACCTCAATGTCGGCGCCGTGTGGTCACCCGATGCCGATTCCAGCATCGGCCTGGACTGGTACCGCATCGAACAGGACAACCTGGTCAAGCCGGACAGCGCGCAGTTCATCGTCGACAACCCGGGACTGTTCCCCGGTCGCGTGCAGCGCGATGCGCAGGGCCGCATCCAGATCATCACCAACCAGTACGCCAACCAGGGAGAGCTGACCACCTCGGGCATCGACCTGGAAGCCACCCGTACCTTCCGCACCGACGGCTGGGGCAACTTCACCGTGGCCGGCAGCTGGACCCACCTGCTCAGCTTCAAGCAGCCGCTGGTGGCCGGCCAGGCGCCCTATGACGGCGCCGGCAACAACCGCCATGGCGCGCTGCCACGCACCCGCGGCACCACTTCGTTGAACTGGGCGGTGGGCGACTGGAGCAGCACGCTGAGCCTGCAGTACGTGAGCGGCTATGACCAGCGCGTAGCCACGGCCACCAGCAATCCGGGCCTGCGCGATCGGGTCAAGCCGTACCACCAGCTGGACCTGTACGTGGCCTATGAAGGCATTCCGAAGACCACGCTGTCGCTGTCGGTGCTGAACCTGACCGACAAGGACCCGCCGTTCGATCCGGCCGGCGGTTCCAACGGCTTCGACATCAGCCAGTACAACCTGCGCGGGCAGTTCGTTTCGCTGGGCGCGCGCTACCGGTTCTGATTGAACAGGAGGGTGCGGACCAACGGTCCGCACCCTCCAAAGGCAAGGGCCATGCCCGGCGTGGCTGCATCAACGGCTCAGGTGCAGGAACTGCAGGTGCCGTTCGTACTGGCTGATGATGTCGTTGATGATCTGCTTGCGGCTGTAGCCGACCAGGTCGTAGTCCTGGCTACCCTCGTACAGATGCACTTCGGCGCGGTAGTAGCGCTGGTTGCGCAGCTGCTGCGCGGCGAAGGACGGGGTCAGGTAGCCACTGAGGATCACCCGGTACTGGAAGTCCTGCTGCTCGCCGTGGTTGACCGACAGCTCCATGTCGCCCGCTTCGAACCGCGTCTGCACGTCCCAGCCCTGCTCGCGCAGCTGCTCGGCCACCGCCTCCATCGCCGGCTTCACCGTGTCATCCATGAAGCGGTACACCTGGTCGCGTACCGGGAAGTGCATGGCCTGGGTCAGGCGCTGGCGCCAGCCTTGGTGGTGGCGGTCATCGCCGATCAGCGGCGATGGCCTGAACTGCTGCGCGCGCTTGCGGTGCGACTCGTCACTGAAGGCGCGGGTCAGGCCCCACATCATCAACAGCAGCACCGCCGAGAACGGCAGCGAGGCCAGCACCACCGCTGATTTCAGCGCATCGATGCTGCCGGCCAGCAGCAGGCCGGCGGTCAGCACCGCGATCACCGTGCCCCAGAACACGCGCAGCCAGCGCGGGCCATCGTCCTCCGGCGCACCGCCATGCGAGGACAGCGTGGACAGCACCACCGCCCCGGAATCGGCCGACGTCACGAAGAAGATGAAGCTGACCAGCACGGTCACCCCGATCACCGCCTTGCTCCACGGGTAGCCATCCAGCAACGCATACAGCACCGTCGGTGGGTCATCCACCGCCAGCTGCGCCAACTGCTGCTGGCCATGGTGCAGCACCTGGTCCAGCGCGCTGTTGCCGAAGATCGACAGCCACGCCAGGGTGAAGCCGAGCGGGATCAGCAATACGCCGAACACGAACTCGCGGATGGTACGGCCGCGCGAGATGCGCGCGATGAACAGGCCGACGAACGGCGCCCAGCCGATCCACCAGGCCCAGTAGAACACCGTCCAGCCGCCCAGCCATTCCGGCCGGCCGCCATAGGCGTATACGTCGAAACTCTTGCCCACCACGCTGCCCAGGTAGTCACCCAGGTTCTGCATCAGCGTGCTGAGCAGGTACTGCGTGGGACCGGCGCACAGCATGAACAGCACCAGCGCAATCGCCAGCAGCATGTTGATGTTGGCCATCCAGCGCACGCCCTTCTCCACGCCGGACACGGCCACCGCGACCGCCGCGCCCATCATCGCCACCACCAGCAGGATCTGCACCATGTTCGAGTGCGGCACGTTGAACAGGTGCGACAGCCCAGCGTTGAGATGCAGCACGCCGAAGCCCATGTCCGCGCCGATGCCGAACACGGTGGCGACGATGCCCAGGGCGTCGACGGTATAGCCGATCGGGCCGTTGATGCGCTTGCCGATCAGCGGATACAGCGCCGAGCGCAATGCCAAAGGCAGGTTGTGCCGGTAGGCGAAATAGGCCATCGCCATCGCCGCCAGCGCGAACACACCCCAGCCATGCAGGCCCCAGTGCAGGAACAGCAGCTGCATGGCCTGGCGCGCACCGGCCTCGCCCGCGGCCGGATCACCCTGCGGCGGCTGCAGGTAGTGGGTCAGCGGCTCGGAAACGCAGAAGAAGAACAGGGTGATGCTGATGCCTGCTGCGAACAGCATGCCGGCCCAGGAGAGGTAGCTGAACTCCGGTTCGTCATGGTCGGCACCGAGCTTGATGCCGCCGTACTTGGACAGCGCCACGCCGACCACGAACACCAGGTACAGGGTCATCGCCAGCAGGTAGTACCAGCCGACGTTGAGCGCGGCCCAGTCCTGCGCCTTGACCAGCAGGCGACCGGCGCCGATCGGATACAGGCTGACGAACAGTGCGAAGGCAACGACAACGATCGCCGCGAAGGCGAAGACGGGCCGCAGGGTTCGCACCGGCTGATGTTGAGGCTCCAGTGCTTCCATGGGCAGCCATCTCCGGATCGATCAAAGAGTAAGCCGACCGATTCTGGCTGAATCGCAGTGGACACAGGATGAAGTCGTGGCATCGCGCAGGCACGATCGGCTGGATTTCCGTGCTACGCGCGCGCCTGCAGACCGGCGGGCGTGCCGGGCGGCGTTGTCACTTTGGTCCGATTACGACACGCCGCGTCCGGCACCGACGATTCACCCCATCACATGCACGGCGCACAGCTTGTTGCCGTCGGGATCACGCAGGTAGGCCAGGTACAACTGGCGCCCGGCCTTGTGCCGCACGCCGGCCGGGTCTTCCACCGCGGTACCGCCGTGGGCGACCCCCGCTTCCTGCCAGGCATGGACCGCCTGCGGGTCTGCCAGCGCAAAGCCGATGGTGCCGCCGTTGGCATGGCACGCCGCCTCGCCATCGATGGGCGGGATGACCATGAACATCCGTCCATCCTTGATATAGACCAGCTTGCCCTCGTCATCGAACACGCCTGCGCGACCGCCGATGGCAGTGAACAAGGCATCGTAGAAGCGGCGGGAAGCCGCCATGTCGTTGGTTCCGACGGTGACGTGACTGAACATGCGGGCACTCCGTTGCGGGAAAGCCCAAGTGTCGGCCACCTCACTGATCGCCGCAATCAAGCCGGGATCACGCCGTACTGAGCAGCAGCACGGCCGCCGTGACCAGGCCGATGCCGATCCAACCGATCGGGCGCAGGCGGTTGCCGAACAACAGGCGACCACACGTGGCCGTGCCGATCACGCCGATCGCGCCCCACATCGCATAGGCGGTGGCCAGGTCCATGTAGCGCACGGCCTGGCCCAGCAGAGCGAAGGCGATCCAGACCAGCACGATGGCGCCGACACCCCAACGCCAGCGACGGAAGCCATCGGACTTGGCCACCATCATGTTGGCGGCCACATCGATCAGCGCCGAGCAGATCACGAAAAACAAGGCCATCAAGTTCATCAGTGTGCCTCCCCGAGGGTGACACAGACGATGCCGACCACCGCCAGCACCAGACCGGCCAGCTGCTGCAGCGACAGGCTCTCACCGAACACGCTGATGCCGACCACGGTCAGCAGGGTCAGGCCGAGGCCTTCCCACACCGCATAGGCCACGCCGACGGCGATGCGGCGCACCGACAGCGCCAGGAAGTAATAGGACAGCGCCAGCGCGGCGGCCATCACCAGATAGCCGGTCCAGCCGCCATCGCGGGCGGCATGGGCCATGAAGGACGTGCCGACCACTTCGGCGACGATCGCCACGGTCAGGCAGGCCCAGGCGACGAAGGCGCCACGGGCGGGAACAGTACGGGACATGTGAAGCTCCTTGCGGGACGGGGGCCGCGCCCCGTCATCAGTAGATCCACGCCGTGCGTGGATGATCCGGAACGCCCCCGCAGACAGGGGCGACGGCGGCCAGTATCATCGCCTTTTACGGTGGTATCAAAATGGATTCCATCGACAGGAGCGATGGATCAATGCCCTATTCTCCCGAATCCCTGCAGGCCTTCGTCGAGGCCGCCGCGCTGGGCTCGTTCTCGGCGGCCGCCCGCCGGCTGCGCAAGACCCAGTCCACGGTCAGCACTGCCATTGCCCATCTGGAAGCGGACCTGGGCATGGTTCTGTTCGACCGCAGCGGCCGCTATCCGCAGCTGACCGACGCCGGCCGGCAGGTGCTGGGCCACGCGCAGGAAATCCTTGCCGCCGACGCGCGCCTGCAGCAACTGAGCGTGCGCCTGGCCGCACCCGTGGAGCCACGCCTGACCGTGGTGTTCTCCGATGTCTACCAGCTCGATCCGGCGCAACGTGTGCTGCAGCGGTTTGCCGAGGCATTTCCCGAGATCGAGCTGGAATGGCTGGATGCCGAGGGGCGCGACGTGCTGGAACTGGTGGATGGTGGGCGCGCCGGGCTGGGACTGCTGCCGCGCCAGGCGCAGTACCCCGATGCGCTGGTGGCCCAGCCCCTGGCCCACCACAGCGAACTGGCGGTGTACGTGGCCAGCGACCATCCGCTGGCGCAGGCCGGCGTGCGTGCGGCGGCGCAACTGGCCCGGCATCGGCAGGTGCGGCTGAGTGCGCAGGTCGACCACGCACCGCCGATCAGCGGGCCGGCATGGACCGCGTCGGACTACCTGATGGTGATGGAGATGGCCGAGGACGGCATCGGCTGGGCCGAACTGCCGCGTGCGCTGGTGCAGCGCTACGACCGGGGCCGCCTGCTGGAACTGCGCGTGCCGGGCTGGCCGAGGCGCATCCACAGCGACCTGGTGTGGCGCCGCGATACGCCACCGGGGCCGGCAGCGTTGTGGTGGGCCGAGGCGTTGGGGTGAGCTAGTGCCGGCCGCTGGCCGGCATCCCCTTGCCCCGTGGTTGCCGGCCAGCGGCCGGCACTACCGATCAACGATGGGCGAGCGCGTAATCGAGCGCCGAGCACACCGCCGCCACCTGCGCGTCGTTGCACTGCTGCGGCGTCGCGCGGGGGCTGTCCGGGTAGACCTCGGTGGTGGTGGTGTACTTCGCCCCGGTGATGCCCGCACACAGGCCCAGCGGCACCAGCGCGTACTCGATCACGCCGTGCGCGACCACCGGCGAACCGATGATCTCGCCCTTGTCGTCGGCCGGTGCGATATGGGTCACCTTCTCCACTTCGGCGACCACGGCCTGCTGGAAGGCCGGCTGCGGATTCCCGCTGTCGTCCACCAGGTAGAAGCCATCGGGAATCAGGCCCGGTTCGAACGGCTTGCCATCGCGCGCGGCGAGTGCGGGACGGAACTCGCTCTCGTCGCTGTCGGTGGTTTCGTGCAGGTCGATGTGCAGCACGAACTGGCCCTTCAACGGTGCGATCAGTTCGATCAGCGCCGTCGATTCACGGGCCGGGCCGTCAGCGCGGAAATTGCGGTTCGGGTCGATCGCATCGAAGTTCCAACGGTTGATGCGCTCGAAGCCCCACGGATTCACGCACGGCGCGACCAGCAGGTTGGCCTTGCCGGCGTAGTGGGCGGCATGTTTTTCGAGGAACTCCAGCGCGCCCATTACGCCACTGGTCTCGTAGCCATGCACGCCGCCGGTCACCAGCGCGGCCGGCAACGCCGGGTTCCAGTCGCGGCTGCGCAGGGCGAACAGGGTGTAGGTCTCGCCTGCATAGTCGAGCTGGCCGTAGGCCACCTTGTCGAAATGCCCGGCCAGTGCATCGATGCGCGGCAGCACCTCCTCGTCGTAACGGCGCAGGCGCTGCTGGCGCGCACGCCACTGCTCCCTTTCCGCAACGCCCCACGGCTGGCCAAGGGTACCGACGGGGTAGAAAGCAGCAGTGGACATGGCAGTTCTCAGCGGGTCAGGAGGCGATCGGCCACTTTACCACCGGGCCAAAGCGCTGAACGGCGGACCGATTCCAATGGCGAATGGAATCAGCAATAATTCTCATTTACGACCTTCCACGCCCCGCACCGATGCCTATCCCTGCCCCGCAACCGGCCCGCCTGCCCCTGGCTGCCGCCCTCGCCCTGTGCGTGTTTCCGGCCGCCAGCGCGCTCGCGCAGGACAGCGCCACCACGCTCGACAGCATCCAGGTGTCGGGCAGTTGGTTGGGCACCGGCCTGCACGACAGCGTCAAGAGCTTCGCTGGCGCGCGTACCGTGGTCGATCGCCAGCGCATCGAGGCCAGCGGCGCCGCCAGCCTGGGCGATGCCATGCGCCGCATTCCCGGCGTGCAGGTCACCGACAACTCCGGCACCGCTGGCAGCTCGGTCTCGCTCAACATCGGCGTGCGCGGCCTGACCGGCCGTTACTCGCCGCGCTCGACCGTCCTGCTGGACGGCGTGCCACTGGCGGTTGCGCCGTACGGCCAGCCACAGCTCTCCTTCGCCCCGGCCAGCCTGGCCAACATCGAATCGATCGACGTGGTACGCGGCGGCGGTGCGGTGCGCTACGGGCCGCAGAATGTCGGCGGCATCATCAACTTCAGCACCCGCGCGATTCCGACTGCGGCCGGCCTGCACGGCGAGGCCGGCGTGCGCTACAGCGCTTACGACCACGGCGGCGGCGACAGCACCCAGTACAACGCGTTCCTCGGCGGCACCGCCGACAACGGCCTGGGCATGGCCCTGCTGTATTCGGGGCAGGACGGCCGCGGCTGGCGCCAGGGCAGCGATGACCGCTTCGATGATCTGGCGCTGAAGTTCGCCTATGCCATCGACGCACAGCAGGAGCTGCGTGCCAAGCTGTCGTACTACGACGTGCGCTCTCTGACTCCGGGCGGCCTGACCCGCGCCCAGTACCAGGCCGATCCGTTCCAGAACACCCGCCCGTCCGACTTCTGGAAGGGCCATCGCACCGGCATCGACCTGGGCTACACCAACACGCTGTCGGAGAACAGCGAGTTCGAGGTGCTGGCGTATTACAACGAAAGCAACCGGGCCAGTTCGCTGATCAACGCGGCCAACACACAGATCACGGTGCAGCCGCGCGACTACCGTGTGCTCGGCATCGAGCCACGCTACACCCAGCGCCTGCACTGGGGCAGCAGCGTGCACGACATCACCGCCGGCTACCGCTTCCTGCGCGAGCGCGGCAACGACCGCAGCTACACCGTTACCCGCCGTACCGGTGCGACCGGCGCGACCACCCGCTTCGACAACGCCACCGATGCGCACTCGTTCTACGTTGATGACCGCATCGCCATCGGTCAGTGGCGGATCACGCCCGGCGTGCGCATGGAGTGGATCGACATGGACCGCCGCCAGGCCGGCGGCGGCGCGACCTTCAGCAGCCGCAACGACAAGGCCCTGCCCTCGCTCAACGTCGCCTACCTGTTGACCCCGCAGCTGACCGTGTTCGGCAACTACACCACCTCGTTCGGGCCGGTGCAGAACATCCAGTTGAACTCGCAGAGCGCGACCAACCCGCTGAACCCGGAAATCGCCAGGACCACCGAGCTGGGCGCGCGTTGGCAGGATGGCGGGCTGCGTGCGGAAGTGACCGTGTTCAAGATGCGCTTCGACAACCAGATCCTGCAGGTGCCGGGCATCACCCCGCCCACCTTCCAGAACATCGGCGCCACCGACCACAAGGGCGTGGAAAGCGCGATCGAGTACCGCTTTGCCGAAAGCAGCGCGCTGGCCGGGCTGGAACTGTACGCGAACTACACCTGGACCAAGGCCATCCAGCAGTCCGGCGACAACCGCGGCCTCGATGTGCCGTTCTACGCGCGCGATACCGACAGCGTCGGCGCCCGTTATGCGCTGGCCGGCTGGACCTTCAACGTGTCCAGCACCCACCAGAGCGGCCAGTTCTCCGATGCCGCCAACACCTGGGAAGAAGCCGCCGACGCGCGCGTAGGCCGTGTACCCGGCGTACGCCTGTGGAACGCGCAGGCCGCCTGGCAGCTGCCCTGGCTGGCCGACAGCGAGGTCGCGGTGGGCGTGAACAACCTGGCCGACAAGCGCTGGTACACCCGCAACGTGGATGGCAATGCCGGGCGCATGGTGGCCGCGCCGCGCACGTTCTACGTGCAGGGCCGCTACCGCTTCTGAGCATGGCAACCGCCTGATGCGGTGACGGTAGCGCTCACGGTGGCGGCGTATCATGCCGCCACCATGTCCTCCACCGCTTCGCCATCGCGCCTGCATCTGGCCTTCCAGGGCCTGCGCCTGCGCCTGCGCGGCAGCGACCTGTGGTTCATCGCCCTGGCGCTGGTGGTCGGGCTGATCGCCGGCGGCCTGACCCTGTTGCAGGCTGGGCTGGCACGCACCCTGCAGACGGCGTTGTATGGGCTGGACGAGGGCATGCGCCTGAGCTCGCTGCCCGCTTTGACCTGGACTGCCCTGCTGGTGCTGCCGCTGGGTGGCCTGGTGGTGGGCCTGGTCAGCCTGGCTGCCACACGCCTGAAACGCCCCCTGCTGGATGCCGTGGAAGCCAATGCACTGCATGGCGGCCGCATGTCGATGCGCGACAACCTGATCGTGTTGACCCAGACCCTGGTCTCCAATGGCTGCGGTGCTTCGGTCGGACTGGAGGCGTCGTATACGCAGATGGGCGCCGGCAGCGGTTCGCAGCTGGGGCGGGTGATGCGCCTGCGCCGCAACGACGTGCGCATCCTGGTCGGTGCTGGCGCGGCCGGTGCGATCGCCGCGGCCTTCGGTGCACCGCTGGCCGGGGCGTTCTACGCCTTCGAGATCGTCATCGGTGCCTATACGCCGGCGGCACTGGCGCCGGTTGCGGTGGCCGCACTGGCCGGCGCCTTCGTTGCCGACCAGGCCGGCGTGGACGCCTATCTGCTACCGGCGGCATCGACCATCGACGTGCGCGCAGCCGACTATGCGATCTACGGCCTGCTCGGCTGCTGCTGTGCGATGGTCGGCATCGTGGTGATGCGCCTGATCGCCTCCATCGAAGGCACGGTCAAGCGCAGCCCGTTGCCGTTGTGGGGGCGCCCGGTGGTGGGCGGCCTGCTGTTGATTCCGCTGGCCCTGGCCAGCCCGCAGGTGCTGTCGTCCGGCCACGGAGCGCTGCACCTGGACCTGACCACCCATCTGCCGCTGATCTGGATCGGCGGGCTGCTGACGCTGAAATGCCTGGCCTCCGGCATTTCGCTGGGCTTCGGTTTCCGCGGCGGCCTGTTCTTCGCCTCGCTGTTCATGGGCACCCTGGTCGGCACGCTGTTTGCCGGGCTGCTGGCGATGGCCACCGGCGTCCCGGTGGTCGACGCCACGTCGGCAGCGCTGGCAGGCATGGCTGCACTGGCCGCGGCGGTGGTTGGCGCACCGATGACCATGGCCATGCTGGTGCTGGAAGGCACCCACGACTTCCTGCTGACCAGCGTGGTGATGAGCGCCGTGCTGGTGTCCAGCACCCTGGTGCGGCAGTGGTTCGGCTATTCCTTCTCGACCTGGCGCATGCACCTGCGCGGGGAAACCATCAAGAGCGCGCGTGACATCGGCTGGGTGCACAACCTCAATGCCGGGCGGATGATGCGCAAGGGTGTGGCCACCGCCCCGGCCGACCTCGATGCCGCCGACTTCCGCCAGCGCTTCCCGCTGGGCTCGGGCAGCCGGGTGATCCTGATCGACAGTGAAGGCCACTACGCTGGCATCGTGCAGATTCCGCGCCTGTTCGGCGACGGCGTGAAGCCCGAGGACGTCGTAGGTACGTTCGCCGAGAACTGCGACGTGGCACTCGCCGCCAGCGCCGACGTGGTGACCGTGATGCAGCGGTTCGACCAGACCCAGGCCGACGAGCTGGCGGTGGTGGCCGACGATGGCCAGGTGCTGGGCGTGGTGTCTGAAGCATTCGTGCGCAAGCGCTATGCGGAGGAACTGGACAAGCGCCAGCGCGAAATGATGGGCGAGCGCGTCGACGAGTAGATCCACGCCATGCGTGGATGATGCCCCCTGCCCCCTGCCCCTCCACGCGTGGCGTGGTTCTACTGTCACCTGCGGGAGGTAGACTGCGGCCATGCGCTTCATTGAAACCTTCCAGCCCGGCCCGTTCGCCGACACCGTGGTCAGCCTGCTGGCGGCGTTCGTGCTCGGCACCCTGATCGGCGCCGAACGCCAGTACCGGCAACGCACCGCTGGCCTGCGCACCAACGTGCTGGTGGCTGTCGGCGCTGCCGCCTTCGTTGACCTGGGCATGCGCATCGCGGGCAGCGCCGAGGCCGTGCGGGTCATCTCCTACGTCGTCTCGGGCGTCGGCTTCCTCGGCGCCGGCGTGATCATGAAGGAAGGCATGAACGTGCGCGGCCTGAACACCGCCGCGACGCTGTGGTGCTCGGCTGCCGTGGGCAGCTGCACCGGCGCGGACATGCTGGCCGAAGGCGTGCTGCTGACCGTGCTGATCATCGCCGGCAATACCCTGCTGCGGCCACTGGTGAACGCGATCAACCGCATCCCGATCAACGAAGCCGCCAGCGAAGCGACCTACGAAGTGCGCCTGAGCGTGGATGCCGACGCGGTACCGCGCGTGCGCGAGCGCCTGGTCGATGCGCTGGAAGCCGCGCAGTACCCCGTTGGCGACGTGCAACTGGTGGAGCACGCCGATGCGCCCACTGATGTGATCGCAGTGCTGGTCAGCACCGCGGTCAGCGCCGACGAACTGGACGTGGTGCTGGCGCGGATGGAACAGGTGCCGGGCGTGCTGCATGCCACCTGGGAAGTCAGCACCCGCGATTGAGCGGGTGTCGGCAGTTCATCCGCGCGCTACGCGCTGCTGCGCTCGCAGCAACCTGCGGAACGACACGCAGCGCCGAGCATCCTCGGCGTGTGGACAGGCGGCAGCCCGCCGCAGCCGATCCTGCGCCCGCTGCAATCTGCGGATCTGCTGCTGCAGCGCATCGGCCCGGGCCAGCAATGCCGTGCGATCCAGTGCAAGCCCTGCCCCCTGCGGCATCGCTGCGCCGATCTGCTGCAGCGACAGGCCTGCCGATTGCCCCAGGCCGATCAGTGCCAGCCGTTCCAGCACCTGCTCGTGGTACTGCCGGCGCAGGCCGCGACGCCCCAGTACCTGCAACAGGCCGAGCTGCTCGTAGTAGCGCAGCGTCGAGGCCGGCACGCCACTGCGGCGGACCACCTCACCGATATCCAGTTCCTGCATCGTGCTTGACCTCAAGTGGGCTTCAAGCGCCACCATGGTCGCACTCCCCGCGCAAGGCAAGCCCATGGACGATTCACTCCCGCTCGATCAGAACACGCTCTGGAACGGCGCCGCCGGCAAGAACTGGGTCGCGCAGCAGACCCTGCTGGACGGCCTGTTCCAACCGATGGCCGATGCCCTGCGCGACGAGCTGCCGGTTACCGTCACGGAACTGCTGGACGTGGGCTGCGGCACCGGCGCCAGTACGCTGAGCGCCGCCGCAGCACGCCCTGACGCCCATTGCACGGGCGCGGACATCTCCGCACCGATGCTTGATCTGGCCCGCCAGCGCGCCGCCGCGATCGGGCGCGGGATCGACTTCATCGTTGCCGATGCCCAGCGCCATCCCTTCGCAACGGCGCGCTACGATTGGATCCAGTCGCGCTTCGGGGTGATGTTCTTCGAGGACACGCAGGCCGCCTTCGCCAACCTGCACCGTGCCGCCCGAACGGGCGCGGGCCTGCGCTGCATCGCCTGGCGCAGCGCCCAGGAAAATCCGTTCATGACCACCGCCGAGCGCGCCCTTGCAGACCAGCTGGTGCTGCAGGCGCGGGTACCGGGTGCACCGGGGCAGTTCGCTTTCGCCGATGGCGAACGGGTGCGCCGGCTGCTGCAGCGTGCCGGATGGCAGGACGTGGACATCGCGCCGCTGGACCTGACCTGTTTCCTCAGCCGTGATGCGCTGGCCAGCTACGTCGGCCAGCTCGGACCTGTGGGTCTGGCCCTGCGTGCGTTGCCGGCCGCACGCGCCGAAGCGCTGCTGCAGCAGGCGCTGACCGCGTTCGCACCGTTCATCGAAGGTGACCGTGTGCGGGTGGAAACCGCCTGCTGGATGATCCGCGCCCGCGCATAGCAACAGAAAAGGGGACGGAGGGGATCAAGTCGTTCATGCCCCGGTTGTGCGGGAAACGATTTGATCCCCTCCGTCCCCTGTTTCTCTACAAGGCCTCGCCGGCATCGGCCAGACGCGATTCGATGAGCGCGTACCACTGCTCGAGCATGTCGACCAGCATGTCCAGCTCGGCGTCGGCACGCTGCGCGCGGCCGCTGCGCAGGCACGCCTGTGCTTCCTGCAGCTGGGTGAGGAAGCCGGCAACGGTGTCGGCCTGCAGGATGAGGCCCGGCAGCCGGCGCCCGGGAATGCGCACGACCGCATGGTTGCCGAGCTGGCCGTACACGCTGAGAGTGGCTTCCGTCTTCATGGACAAGGGCAGGAATTGGGCATTCATCAGGTGCACCAGGGAAGAAACCTGCCCACCGGCAGGCGTGGAAAACGGGGGAGACGTTTCCACGTCCTGCCGGCAGAACAGGGGGGACTCGGGATGCCGGGGCACGCCCCGGCGCGGGGATTCAGTGCGATCGGGCCACGCCCGCGATCTGCACCCGGCGATTGGGCGCCAGGCAGGCGATCAGCTCGCGCCGGTTGCGCTGGTCGCACTGCACCAGCGGTTCGGCCGCACCCCGCCCTTCAGCGCTGATGCTCGCCGCGGATACGCCGCCCTGTACCAGCGCCATGCGCACCGCCTCGGCACGTCGCTGCGACAGCGTCTGGTTGTAGGCAGCGCTGCCGATGCGGTCGGTGTAGCCGACCACCTGGATCGACTGCACCTGGCTGGCCTCACGCACCTGCGCCAGTAAACCCTGCACGGCCTGCTGGCCGCTGGCACTGAGTACGGCACTGTCGAAGCCGAACAGTGCATCGGCAGCCAGCCGCAGCGGCTGCTCCGGCAAGGGCGCCGGCGCTGGCGATGGCGGCGGACGCGGCGGGTCGAGGACCGCTGCGCACGATTCAGGCTTCCAGTAGCCGCCCTGGGCGATGCCCTTGTTGTCGAAGCGCACCTGGAACTGGCAGGTGAAGTACTCCGCGCCCTGTGCGGTGCGGAAGTTGAACAGGTAGTTCCACTCGCGCACGGCCCACATGCCTTCGTTGAAGTGCGGGGTGCCGAGCAAAGTGTACAGCTGGCGCTTGCTCATGCCCGGTGCGAACCGGCGCAGGTCGGCGATATCCGGATAGATGCCTTCCTTCAGCGATGCCTTGCTGGCCTCCGGGAAGGTGACGGCGGTGCTGTCGGCGGGGCCGTCGGCGGCCGGTGCGTGGCTGCGGCAGGCAACCAGCAGCCCCGCGGCCAGGATCAGGCCCAGCGTGGCGGCGACGCGGCCACTGCGAGCGATGCGATGCGGTTTCATGTCATTCCCCCTGTAGACGTTGCCCGCTGCGCCGGGCCGCGAATGCGACCCGGCGCAGGCGATCACCACTGGATGCCGGCACCGACGGCCACACCGGCCTCGCCGCGGCTGTTGGTGGAACCACTGAACTTGTAGATCCAGCGACCGCCCTCGGAGACACCGGAGATGCCCAGGGCCACGCCGGATTCGCCGTTGTAGCTGCCGGCGGCGATCGAGGCCATGTTGCGGCCAGCCTCGCTGGGCTGCGGCAGCGATGCGGTTGCCATCGCCGAGGCGATACCGGCCGAGGCGCGGTTGTCGGTCTTGCGCAGGTCGCGTTCGAAGCCGCCCATGCGCTCATCGGTGTAGGCCTTGGACCAGTCCAGGGTCTGCGCCATGCCCGACTTCAGCTGGTCGACGTTGACCGCGTCGGTACCGGCGGTGCCGGCAGCGACGTTGCGCACCGTGGTCGGGCCGCTGCTGGTGCTGCCCAGGGTCACGCTGTTGTAGTTGGTGGTGCCGTTGGTGGTGGTGTCATAGCGGATCGTGCCCTGCTGCGAAGCCTGCAGCTGGCGCACGTTGACCGCATCGGTCGCCTGCGAACCATCGGCCACGTTGACCACCTGGCGTTCGGCACCGGCTGCACCCACCGACACCGTATTGGCGCGGTTGGCGACCGAGCCCGCACCCAGCGCCACCGAGTTGTCTGCCTGCGCCTGCGAGCCGTTGCCCAATGCGGTCGAGTTGGCCCCGGCCGCAGTGGAGCCGGCACCGCCCGCGGCGGAGTTGGCGCCGGTGGCGGCCGGATCGGCCAGGTTGTTGCTGTTGTTGGCGCGGAAGCTGCCGGCAACGTTGGTGATGTTCTGGATCTTCTGGTCGGTGTAGGCCTTGGACTGGTCGATGGCGTAGTTCACGCCGTTCTTCAGCTGGCCGACGTTGGTCGCATCATGGTCGTCGGAGCCATCGGCCACGTGGGTGATCTTGCGCTCGCTGCCACTGCTGCCCACCGCCACCTCACCGGACGAGTTGCTGGCGCCGGCCTGGCCATAGGCACCGGTATAGCCGGTCTGCGCACCGACGCTGGCCACCGAACCGGCACCCAGCGCAACACTGTTGCCTGCGCTGGCATTGGCACCGTTGCCGACCGCTACGCTGCCCGCACCGGCTGCGCTGGCCTGCGGGCCGACCGCCAGTGCTTCGGCACCGGTGGCCGTGGCTGCGGCAGCCGTGGAGTTGACCGCCAGGTACGGGCTGCCGCCGCCGCTGCTGATGCGCTGGTTGAGCACCCGCAGCGAGCCGTCCACTGCAGAGAACGCAGCGGTGACGTTGCTGTAGTCGTTGCCGGTGATGGTGCCATCGGTGGCGATGGTGGAGATGTTGAAGGTCGGCGCGGTCCACAGCCCGGTGCTGCCGTTGTACACGGTGCTGCCACCGAAGTAGCTGGCCACCGTCTGGTGCGTGCTGAACAGCTGGTCGCCGGTGATGGCATCGCTGCTGCCCGCCAGGATGCTGCCGGCGGCCACGTTGGTGACTTTCACCGGTGCACCGCCGGTACCGCTGAGGGTCACGGTATCGACCACGTTGCCACTCCCGTCCACGTCGTACTTCACGGCGCGCGCGTCCAGGTCATCGGTCTGCTCGGCCACATTGGCCAGCGAATTGCTGACCGCATCGAAGGCCGTGCCGACGTCGTTGTAGCTGCCCTGGCTGACCGTGCCATTGGCGGCGACGTTGTTGAGCGTGTAGGTCGGCGCGGTGACCACGCCATTGGCATCCACTGCAGCGCCGCCGCCGAGGTGGGTGGCCACCGTCTGGTTGGCCGCGAACAACTGCGCACCGTTGATCGCTTCGCTGCTGGCTGCGCTGATCTGGCCCGGGCCGAGGTTGCGCAGCGTGGTGGCGGTGCCGGACTGGCCGAGCGTCGCACTTGCGTAGTTGACGCTGCCGTCGCCGTTGACGTCGTAGCGCAGCGCGCCCTCTTCTGAAGCCTGCAACTGACCCAGGTTGACCGCATCGGTGCTGGCGGTGCCGGCGGCGACGTTGGTGACCTGGCGCTCGGCGCCCGCGGCACCGATCGACACGCTGTTGGCACGGTCGGCCAGGCTGCCGGCACCGACCGCGATGCTGTTGGCGGCGGTTGCGCTGGCACCGGCACCGACGGCGATCGCTTCGGCGCCGCTGGCTACGGCGTCGGCACCGGTCGAATTCACCCGCAGGTACCGGGTGCCGGTGTTGCGGATGTCGTTGATCTGGGTGTTGAGGTTGACCAGCGAACCATCCACCGCATCGAAGGCGTCGGTGACGTTGTCATACAGCCCCGGGGCCACGGCGCCACCGGTGGAGATGGTGCTGATCTCGAACAGCGGTGCGGTGAACGTGCTGGTGAGCGGATCGAACGCTGCGCGTCCGCCGAAGAACTTTGCCATCGTGTCGTTGCTGGCGAACAGCTGCGCACCATTGACCGCCTCGCTGCTGGTGGCGTTGACCGCGCCGGCGGCCAGGTTGCCGATGGTGGTGGTGCCGGTGCCATTGCCGAGGGTGACACGGCGGTAGTCGGGGTCGCCTGCACCATCCAGGTCATAGGTGACCGCCGCCGCGCCGACCGCGTCGATCTGGCTGATCGCACCCTTCAGCTGGGCCACGTTGACTGCATCGGTGTTGGCGCTGCCGGCCGCCAGGTTGGTGATCTGCCGCTCGCCACCGCCTGCGGTGCCCACCGACACTTCGCCCGCCGACACCTGTGCGGTGGTCAGGCCGTAAGCGCTGTAGCTGGCCTGCGCGCCGCGCAGTGCGGCCGAGCGGTAGCCCAGCGCCACCGAGTTGGCCTGGTTGGAGGTGCTCTCTGCGCCGAGCAGGGTCTGCCCGTTGGCAGTGCCGCTGGCACTGTCGCCGACCACCACCGAGTGCCCCATGCGTGCTGCATAGTCGGCGGTGGGAACGCCGGTCGGATCGCTCGGATCATTGGCGCCCGCGCCGGGGAAGGCGACGTTGGCATCGACCTTGGGCAGTTCATGGCGGGCGTTGGCACCGATCACCACCTCCTTGGAGCCGTTGGCATAGGCGCCATCGCCCATCAGCACCTGGTAGTCCTGAGCTGCGTTGACCGCCCAGCAGGAGATGTCCGCCAGCGCGATGTCCAGGCACTTGGCCGCCCAGGCCGGCGAGTCCGTCGGCAGCAGCAGGCCGAGCAGGCCACCGGGATTGCCGTTGTTGATGTTGTAGATGTAGCTGTCGGAGGTGACGCCACCGATCAGGGTCAGGTGCGAGCTGCCACCGGTGACCGCGCCACCCAGTCCGTTGAGCGTGGTGCCGACCGGCGTTGCATTGACCACCGGCAGGCCGAGCACGTTGACCGTGGAATAGGTCTGCATGACGTTGGCGGTGCTGAGCTTCAGGTTGCCGTTGGACAGGTAACCGGTGCCGCCGAACAGGCTGGCGGTGGTCGGGCCGAGCAGTTCGGTGACACCGCCCACCAGGCCACCGGTACCGATCACCAGGCCCGCGTTCGGGTCGGCAGCGGCGGGCGCCTTCGGGCTGGTCGGCGGAATGGCCGACGGCGAGGTCAGGCCGAGGCTGCCCAGGGTATTGCCGACCAGGCCACCGACGGCGCCGGTCAGGTTGCCGACGGTGCCGTTGAGGTCACCATTGAGCAGGCTGCCGACCGCGCTGCCAACGCCGTTGAGCGCAGTGCCGACGCCGTTGAGCAGGCCGCCCAGGCCAAGCGCGCTGTTCTGCGCGGCGACGGTTGCGGTGCCGGCCAGCTTGAGATTGCGATCGGCGACGATTTCCTCGCCGTCCTTGCCCTGCACCCGTACCTTGCCTGCCACGCCGGTATCGAACGCTGCGGTGATCGCGCGGTCATCGGTGTCACCCGGCAGCTCTTCCTTGGCAGGCAGCGTGACCGCTGCGGTGGCACCGATCTGGCCCTGGCCTTCGATGTGATTGCCGGCCACGACCAGCTGCGCATCGACCTTGCCATCCACGGCCGCCTTCAAGCCGGACGGCGTTGCACCCGCTGCCGCGGCAACCTGGGTGCCGGCGTCAATGCTGGCAACCGGCTTGCCGGCGATGCCGACATCGGCCTTTGCTGCCGCGTTGGCGGCCAGACCCAACGGCGCCTGTGCGGCCGGTGCGACGTTCGCCGCAAGCGCGGCATCGACACGGGTAGCGGCTGCAGTGCCAACACCGATGTTGGCGCGCACGTCGGCGCCCAGCACCGGTGCAGGCACCTGGCGCGGCGCGGCGCCGGCCGCCAGCTTGACCTGCACGGTGGCCGGCAGCACGTCGCGCACGACCGGCAATGACGTTGTGCTCAGCTGCAGGCCGACGCGTGCGTTGGCACTGATCGCCGGGTTCGCCTGGGCCTGTCGTGCAGCCGCGGCCAGCGCCACTTCGGCATCCACCTTCACCGGCATCGGCTGGGTGTACTTGGCCGCCAGCGCCTGCAGGTCGCGCAGCGATTGATTGGCCTCTGTCGCCGCCGCAGGTCCGCTGGCCAGCACGCACAGCAGTGCCATGGCCAGGGTGCTGGGCACCAGAAGGCTGGCACGACGGTCGCGCGGTGCGGTACCACCGCTATCGCCGGTGGCCAGTTCCGAGGCCACAACCAGAGCATTGAGCTGGCGGTTCCATACACGCCGGTAGATGCGGTTCATGAGCATTTCCCCCGTAGGCGGACAACTTGAATGTCAGTGGACTTGCCGTTAGGCAGGTGACTGACATTTCGCGCCTTTCAGCGAGGGCTGAGCACTTCATTCCGGCAGGGCAATCGCGCATTCCGGCAAATCCACGGCCGGATTCGGCAGCCACATATGCAAATCCGGCAGGGAGGGCTGGCCAGGCTGCCGCCCGGCACCCGCAGAGGCGAAAACCAAAGCCAAAGCCAAAGCAACAGCCGGCTCTGGGTTTTCTGCGGGTTGGCGGGGCGGTGTGGGCTTGCAGGACACGCCGTAAACCCGTCCATGGGGGCTCGATGGCGCCATCCATGGCGCCAACGGTCCTGCAAGCCCACACCGCCCCACCTGTGACAGTTTCCCCACGACGGTTGGAACTGCCGTCGTGCATTCACTGTCGACATGATCGATCTTTGATTTTCAGTGATTATTTCGATCTAAATCGAAATTGATGATCCGACTTTCCCTCGGCCGGGCATGGCCCGGCGCTACATCCAAAGCGCGCGGGAAACTGTCGAAGGCGGGGTGGGTCCGGTTGCGGGGGTGTCCGCGGCATGGATGCCGCGGCCAAGCCCCCATGGACGGGTTTACGGCGTCCCCCGCAACCGGACCCACCCCGCCATTCCACAGGAAACCTGCTTTTGCTTTCGGCAGTTGCCGTTGCCCTTGCCTCTGCGGGCGCCGGGCGGCAGCCCGGCCGATACCCCTCAGGCTGGCTGGCCGAGCTGTGCCGGCGCGCGCATCAACGTGTCACGCGGCAGTTCGCCGAACACTTTCCGGTAGTTGTCGGCAAAGCGGGAAAGATCCCACAGCCCGCAACTGAGGGCGATGGCCTTGACCGAGCGCCGGTTGGAATCGGCCATCGACAGGCTGCGGCAGGCCGCGCACAGCCGCAGCATCGACAGGTAGCGATTGGGCGAGGTGCCGAACAGATCCTCGAACGCATAGCGCAGGCCACGCTCGCTGACGCCGGCGGCATCGCAGATTTCATTCATGTAGATATTGCGGCGAAGATTGAGGCGCATGAAGTTCTCCGCCCGCTGCGCGATCAGGTAATGCGTGCGGCGGGCGCGGCTGCAACTGGGCCGATCGGCTGGGCCGGCACCGAGCAGCGCCTGGACATGCTCGTGCAGCAGGCGCTCGGTTTCTTCCGGCTGCAGCCCACCACCCTGCCCCAGCTGCGCGTGCAGTTGCTGGTAATGGCGTACCAGCGGCATCGCATCATCGCCAAGGTTGAACAGTGAAAGCGCCTGCCCCGCCGGTGGCGTGCTGCGCAGGCTCAGCTCGGTCAACTTGCGCTGCACGCGCGCGACCGGCACCAGCATCAGCGTCATCTGGGTACCAGGGCTGAGAGTGAATTCACTGATGCCTTCGGGCATCACGGTCAAGGCCATGCCCGGCGTCAGCGGCACGCCATGGCACCAGCTCAATGCATCATCGGTGGTGTGCAGGTAGCCGAGCATTGCCCAGTCCGGCGGCAGCATGAAACGGCCGCGGCAGTGGAAGCCACAGGTGATGCTGCAGAACAGGGCTTCCTCGTGAACGCGCGAAGCAAATGCCGCGCGCGGACCATTGCCATCCAGCAGCAACAGTTCCACGTCGCACACGCGGAGCACGCCGCTCAGCGTGGCCAGGTCGATTGACCTGAGATCGCCGTCGTCGTTGTCTTCCACCCCACCATCGACCATGACAGTGTCGTCCCCCGTTTGGCCTGCCGCACGACCCCGCCCCCACTGCCTGACAGGGCGCACGCCGTTTCCAAGAGCATCGTCCGTTGCCGAGATGGACGCTGCGATGCACGCGCGTCCCTCCCTGAAAATGCAAAACCTTGAATGCGAGTATGCCCGATAATCGGCAGTCGTAAACAGGATGTTTCGACGCTGCGGAATTATCAACTGCGTGAAGAAAATGTGCGCGCCGATGGCATGGTTTTCGCATGCGCGCGGATGGGCATCACATTATCTGCACGACCATGAATCGTTTTGCGCAGGAACGGATTTACGTCACAGATCCGCGCCGCAATATTCAGGCATCCAGCGAATCTGCCGAATTTGCATATAGGTTCCGGTTGCAGGGAACCGCCATTCAGGCAAAGTCGAATACACGGTGATCGGGCACGCAGACAGCGGCCACACCCAGGGGGACAGCATGACCATGCACGTACGAGATACCGTTTCGACCACCGGCCTGGAGCTGGGTGGTCGTGGTTGCGCGGCCGCTGCCCTGCCCGGGAATGATCACCCTGCTTGAGCACAGCGGGATTGCCCGCCGTGCCTCCTCCGCCAGGATGGCGGGGGCCTACGGACGGTCCCGGCGGAGCCGGGCCACCGGCCATGCAGGTGTGCTGCAGCAACTGACAGGTAGAGGGAGACAACCGTCATGAACGCATCGATCCGCAAGTTCCTGAAAGAAGAAGATGGCGTGACCGCGCTCGAATACGGGCTGCTGGCCGCCGTGATCGCCGGCATCCTGATCGTGGTGGGCAGAACCCAGATCACCGCGTTCTTCACCACGTTGTTCACCCGCCTGCAGGCCATTGCCACCGACGCCACCACCACCTAGCCAGCGCGCAGGGTGCAGCACCTGCGGTCGCTTCGATGGCGGCCGCGGTGGCCGATGAGGGGTTCTGCAACTGTCCAGTGACGGACAACGAGGGTGTGCGATGACACTGCTGGGATTGCTGGCCATGGGAGTGTGCCTGCGGATTGCGATCAGCGATCTGTACGCCCGCCGCGTGCCCAACACCTGGCTGCTGGCCGCGTGCGCGATCGCCGTGCCCCTGATCATCGCCGGCCAGTTCAATGCCACGCGCACGGCCTGGGCGCCACACCTGCTGGGCGCAGTCGTTGGCCTGCTGGCATTGTTGCCGTTCTATGCGGTGCGCTGGATGGGCGCCGGCGATGTGAAGTTCTTCGCCGTGCTCGGCCTGCTGCTGGGCTGGAAGGCATTGCTGCCGGTCTGGGTGCTGGCCAGCCTGGCCGCAGGCGCCCACGCCGTGCTGGTGCTGGCCGGTCGGCAGCTGGCCGGTCACCTGCCGCTGCGCCTGCAGATGCAGGTAAACCGCGCCAGCACGCACTTGAATGGCCACGCTGCCCTGCGCGAACTGCATGCCGCGCGCGAGGGGCGACAGGGCATTCCCTACGCAGCCTACCTGGCCTTCGCGGCGATTGGCTGGGTGTTGGCAACCACCTATGGAGGCGTCGCATGAAAGCGTTCGCGCGCCAACGCCAACGCGGCGTGGCCAGCATCGAATTCGCGTTGATGCTGCTGCTCGGCCTGGTGCCGCTGCTGCTGCTCACCTTTTCCGGCGTGCTGATCATGGCCGCGCAGCAGACGCTGGCGACGGCCTCGGCCGAGGGCGCGCGCGCTTCGCTGCGCTTTGGCAACGCCGGCGAGCGGCGCACCGCCGCCTGCCTGGCGGCCCGCCGCTCCATGCAATGGCTGTTGCAGTTTTCCGGGCAGAACCCGGACTGCAGCGGCGGCGGCACCGGCGCCATCGTGGTCTCGCCGCAGGCGCCCTGCGCCGGCCTGGCGACGGTGCAATGCATGACCGTGACGGTGAGCTACGACTATGCGTCCCATCCCTTCCTGCCCGGCACCGCCACGCTCTATGGCTGGGTGATGCAGGCCCCCATCCGCAGCGTCGCGGTCGCCCAGCTGGACCTCGGCAGCAACTGACGATCGGTACAGGAGACGATTTTCATGCTCAAGTTGACCCGCATCGCCGCCATCGCACTGATCGCGCTCGCCGTGCTGCTGGCCGTGGTCGCCTTCGTGATCGGGCGCAAGCCTGCGGCCTCGGCGGACAACCCGAGCACGATCGTGAAGGCCGATGCGCAGACCTTCAGTGTCGTTGAAGCCACCGCGCGGCTACCCGCCGGCGAGCCGATCAGCGCCAATGGCGTGCGGCTGACACAACGCACCGCAGAAGTGCCGGGGGCCGTTGCCGACCTGGCAGCGGTGGTCGGCAAGGTGCCGGTGCAGGACATCAGCGAAGGCAGCGCGATTGCTGCCAGCCTGCTGGCACAGGGCTTCTCGCTGCAGCTGCGGCCGGGTGAACGGGCATTGGCGGTGCCGGTCGATGAGCTGGTCGCGGCAGGCAACCGCATCCTGCCCGGTGATTTCGTCGACGTCTTCCTCAACCTGCGCAGCGCCGCTACCAGCTACAACGGCCAGCAGGACATCGCACAGACGCGGTTGCTGCTGTCACGCCTGCGCGTGCTCAGCTACGGACAGCAGGACATCGCGGCAGCCCCGACGAGCAGCCAGGGCCAGGCCCCGGCCACGGCAGGCAACGACTCACGTGCAGCCGATATCACCAGCGGTTCCAGCAGCGCCCCCAGCAACGCAAACGGTAGCGATGCCACGCAGCCGGCGCGCACCGCGGTGCTGGCGGTGCCGGTGGCCGACGCCAACCGCCTGCTGCTCGGCGCACAGCAGGGCAAGCTGTTCCTCGCCCTGCGCAATCCCGCCGATACCGGCCTGCCGGATGTGGCGTTGTTCCCACAGGCGCGCGGCGTGCTGGACCCGGTGCGCGGCCTGGACAACGAGCAGCAGCAGGCCCTGCAGCGACCGGAGAACAACGCCTACGCCGGCCTGGATGGCGATGCGCTGGCTGGCCGCGGCAGCAGCGTGCAGCGCAGCGTCCACGAAACGCCGGCGCGTGCACCGGTGCAGCGTCGCTCGACGCCGCGACCGGCGGGCATCGAAATCATCCGCGGCGACACTGCTGCCCCCCGTGGCTCCCTTTGACCCTTGCCGAGAGCGCACATGACTGAACGTCGCCACCGCCTACGCCCCACTGTCCGCCAGCGCTGGCTGGCCCTGCTGCTGGTGCTGCTGGCACCGGGTGCGAGCGTGGCTGCCGACGATCTGTTGCTGCAGACCCGCGAACAGCGGCCATGGACGCTGCCGGCCGACCTGGAACGGGTTGCCATCGCCGACCCCGGCGTAGCTGACATCGTGATGCTGCGCGGCGCACGCCAGGCGCTGCTGGTGGGCAAGGCCCCCGGCACCACCACCCTGCTGCTCTGGCATCGCAAGCAGAGCGAACCGCAGCGCGTGCAGGTGCGGGTGCAGAGTGCCGTGCAGGGCGCCGCCGATGCCGGCTCCAGCGGACTGGTGTTCACCCAGCAGGACCAGCAGGGGCTGCTGCAGGGAAGCAGCGAGAGCGTGCTGGCGCACATGCAGGAGCAGAAGACCGCGGTGATGGCGCTCGGCAAGGACGGCAGCCTGGCCGATGCCTCCACCATCAGCAGCGGCGGCGTGGTACAGGTCGAGGTGAAGGTGGTCGAGTTCAACAAGACCGCGCTGAAGCAGATCGGCATCAACTTCCAGAACCGCAACGGTGGCTTCGCCTATGGATTCGCGCGGCCGGGCGGGCAGCTGCCAGGCAACACCGGCATCCTGCCTGGCATGAAGGAAGGTGAGTCGAGCAACGAAAGCGAGTCACCGATCTCCTCGGCGTTCAGGCTGGTGTTCGGTTCGACCAAGGGCTTGTGGAACGCCGATGTCGACCTGCTGCAGGCCAACGGCATGGCGCGCGTGCTGGCCGAGCCCACTCTCGTCGCGCTGTCCGGGCAGAGCGCCAGCTTCCTGGCCGGTGGCGAACTGCCGATCCTGGAGCCGCAGGGGCTCGGCACGACCACGGTTACCTACAAGCCCTTCGGCATCGGCCTCACCGTTACTCCCACGGTGCTCTCACCGAACCGCATTGCGTTGAAGGTTGCCCCGGAAGCCAGCGACCTGGACTACACCAATGCGATCGCGCTCAACGGCGTGCAGATCCCTTCGATCACCACCCGCCGCGCCGACACCACCGTCGAGCTAGGCGATGGTGAGAGTTTCGTCATCGGCGGTCTGGTCAGCTCCACCGTGGCCTCGACGGTCAACAAGATTCCGCTGCTCGGCGACCTGCCGATCATCGGTACGTTCTTCCGCAACTTCGACTACAAGCGCCAGGACAAGGAACTGGTGATCATCGTCACCCCGCGGTTGGTACAGCCGATTGCCCGCAATACCGAACTGCCGCTGCCCGGCGATCGCGAAGCCAAGCCGAACATGCCCGAATGGGGCGCGTGGCTGCTTGGCCCGATCAGCCGCGATCCGGTTCCCGGTTTCTCGCGCTGACCTGCATGACGTCTCCGGTACTACGCCCATGCCCTACGCCACTGCCCTGCCGCTGCACCCGCAAGGACCACCGATGAACCTGGTCCTGTACGGGATCGACCGTGAACTGCTGCCACGCCTGGCTGCCAAGCTGCCGCCGACCACGGCACTGCACTGGCAGGACAGCAGCGAGCCGACCTCGGCCCAGGACCTGCAGCGTGGCCCGCAGAACCTGGTACTGCTGGACTTCCGCCCGGAGCATGCCTCGGCATCGACGGTACTGGCGCAGCAGCTGCAGCAGACCCAACCCGAATTGACCCTGGTGGCGGTGGGCGCTACCAGCGCCGGCCAGGTGGAAGGCGTGGTGATGGCGCTGCGCGCGGGCCTGCGCGATGTACTGGACCTGGACAGTGACAACACCGGCATCGAAGCCGCCCTGCGTCGCGCTTTGTCACCGCGCCCCGCCGCAAGCGCACAGCAGGCGCACAAGGCGCGCCTGATCGTGCTGCTGGGCGTGCGCGCCGGCGTCGGCACCAGCACGTTGGCCGCACACCTGTCGGTGCTCGCACAGCAGACCCGCACCCTGGCCCAGGGCGATGCCGCCATGCAGGACGGGCTGCTGATGGAGCTGGCGCAGCCGGCCGGCGACCTCGCCCTGTACCTCAACCTGGACAGCCGCTTCCACTACGAAGACGCGCTGCGCAATGCCAGCCGCATCGATGCCACCCTGGCCCGCACGGCGATGGCCCGGCACACCAGCGGACTGGTCCTGCTCGACCGTGCCAGCGGCAGCGACGCACTGCCGCCGTCCGATCCTGGTGCGCTGCTGCAACGACTGCGCGGCGTGTTCTCCAGCGTACTGTGCGATGCCGGTGGCTGCCCGCTGCGGCAGCTGCCGCCGCTGCTGCTGGACCAGGCCGATGAAATCTGGCTGGTGGCCGACGCATCGATCGCCACCTTGGTGTCGCTGGACCACGCCCTGAAGCACCTTTCCGGCCAGCGCGACCGCGAGAAGCGACTGCAGCTGGTGATCAACCGCCACGACGACAACAGTGGCATGAGCCCCGAACAGATCGCGCGCCGCTTCGAGCTGCCGCTGCTGGCCACCCTGCCCGAGCGGTCGCGGGTACGCGCCTCCGCCAGCCATGGCCATCTGCTGCTGCAGGATGCGCCGCGCGACCCGTACCTGCGTGCCCTCGCCCCGCTGGTGCAACGCCTGGATCCGGCTGCCTGCCCGGTCCAGGCGCACGGCCTGCGGGAAAGACTTGCCCTTGCCCTGGGTGGATCGCAATGGAAGACAAAGTGACCCCGTTCCCGCACGTTGTCGCCCGCAGCACGGTGCCGGAGCATGCACCGGGCAGCCTGCCGTTCGCACAGACCGAGCAGTACCAGAAGGTGCTGTCGGCCGCGCACGAGCATCTGCTCAACAGCATCGAAGACGAGCGCATCGACATCGATTCCTGGGCCCCCGACACCATCGCCCGCTGGGTGGAAGTGCAGACGGTCAGTTTCATCCAGGAATGGCGCATCCCCATCAACGAAGAAGAAATGCAGGTGGTGGCCGAAGGCCTGGTCAAGGAGCTGACCGGGTTCGGCCCGCTCGATGACCTGCTGCATGACCCCACCATCGAAGACATCCTGATCAATGGCTTCAAGGATGTGCATGTCTCCCAGGGCGGGCAGCTCAAGCGCGCGCCACAGCGCTTCACCGATGACACCCACCTGCTGCGCATCCTGCGCCGCATCATCGCCCCGCTCGGCCGCCGCCTGGATGATTCCAATCCGATGGTCGATGCACGCCTGCCCAATGGTGGCCGCCTCAACGCGATCATCTCGCCGCTGGCGGTGGACGGGCCGATGGTGTCCATCCGCAAGTTCCGCAAGGATCCGTTCACCCCCGACGAACTGCTGGCCAAGGGCACCTTCGATGCGCCGATGCAGGCGCTGCTGAAGGCGATGGTGCTGGGCCGCTGCAACATCCTGGTGTCAGGTGGCACCAGCTCGGGCAAGACCTCGCTGCTCAATGCGCTGGCCAGCTATGTGCCGGCCAACGAACGCGTCATTACCGTGGAAGACACCGCCGAGCTCTCGCTCAACCACCCGCATGTGGTGCGCCTGGAGAGCCGCATCGGTGGCGCCGAAGGCCAGGGCGCGGTCAGCATCCGCGACCTGGTGCGCAACAGCCTGCGCATGCGCCCGGACCGCATCGTGGTCGGCGAAGTGCGGGGCGCGGAGGTGCTGGAGATGCTGCAGGCGATGAACACCGGCCATGACGGATCGATGGCCACCATCCACGCCAATTCGCCGCGCGACTGCCTGTACCGCATCGAGATGCTGGCCGGCTTCGCCGGTTTCCAGGGCAGCGAAGACAGCCTGCGCCGGCAGATCGCCAGTGCCATCGACTTCATCGTGCAGATCTCGCGCCTGGGCAGCGGCCGCCGGGTGCTGGTATCCATCACTGAAATCACCGGCGTCAGCGACAACCTGATCACCACCCAGGAGATGTTCCGCCACGAAGTGCAGATCGATGGCAGCGGCAAGGAAATCGACCGTTGGATCGGCCTCGGCTTCCAGCCACATTCGCACAAGCTGGAGCCGTTCCGGCAGTTGCTGCGCGAATCCCTGTACGGAGACTTCTGAGCATGGGTACCGGCCTGCTGCTGGGTGTGCTGAGCATCGTGTCGGTGCTGCTGGCGCTGGCGGTGTGGCTGTGGGGGACGGCCAGCAGCCGCGAACAGCGCCAGGCCTCGCTGCAGCACGCCGAGCAGCAGCTGGCGCGCGGCACCGGCGCTGCCGCCGCGCCGGCCGATGCAGCACGGCAGGCGCCGCTGCCAGCGCCGGGTCGCCGCGCCCTGCCCTGGAACGGGCTGCTGCAGCGTGCCGGCCTGGCACCGGGCTGGAAGCTGCCGCTGCTGATGCTGCTGCCGGGCATCGCCCTGTCCGCGTTCGCGGTGTTGCGCCTGGGCACCTTCTGGATGTTCCCGTTGACCCTGCTGCTGTACCTGCTGGGCTGCTGGCTGTGGCTGATGCGCCGTATCGGCAAGCTGCAGGCGCAGCTGCTGCACCAGCTGCCGGACTTCCTCGACAACCTGGTACGCCTTACCGCGCTCGGCAACAGCCTGCAGGCCGCCTTCCAGGTCGCGTCGATGCAGACCAACGCGCCGCTGCGCGGCCTGCTCGACACCACGGTGCGCTATGCACGTGGCGGCATGGACCTTGACCGTGCGCTCAACCTGGCCGCACAGCCCTACCGCATGGACGTGCTGAAGGTGCTGGCGGTGGTGATGGGCGTGAGCGTGCGCATCGGTGGCCGTGCCGACCAGATCCTGCAGCGCATGGGCGACTTCATGCGTGACCTGGAACAGGCGCAACAGGAACTGGCCGCAACCACTTCTGAAACCCGCATGTCGGCGTGGGTACTGGGCCTTCTGCCACCGGCCAGCGCAGTGCTGATGGCGATCTCCAGCCCCGAGTTCTTCCAGCCGGTGCTGCACGGCCCACTGGGCCACAAGATCCTGCTGATCGCGCTGGCGCTGGAGTTGACCGGCGCCTTCCTGCTGTACCGCCTGGCCAAATCACTATGAACATCCCCGACCACGCAGGAGGCATCCAATGAGCGCCAGCATCTGGTTCGTGGCTGCCCTGCTGGTGTTGGCCGCCGGCGTGGCCCTGCTGGGGCTTGGCAGCTGGGTGCGCAGCCATCGCGAGGACCGCAGCGAGGCCACGTTGAAAACAGCGCTGCGTCCGCGCGAAAGCGAAGACGCAGCGGCTGACGCACGCAAGGACTCACTCGGCTGGCTGGAGCAGTTCGGCCGCGGACTGAGCGGCGGACGCCTGGAAGCGGCGCTGCTGGCCGGTGAGGATCGCCTGCTGCTGGACCTGGCCGGCTGGAACACCCGCCGCGGCACCGCCATCTACCTCGGCCTGCGGCTGCTGCTGGCGGTGCTGGTACTGGGTATTGCGCTGACGCTGAGTGACGCCACGGGGTTGTCTAGGATCATGGTGGTGATCGGCGCGCTGGCTGCTGGCCTGCTGCTGCCGAAGTTCGCGCTCAGTGCGTGGGTCAAGCGGCGGCGACGCGCGGTGAACAATGAGCTGCCGCTGTTGATCGACCTGCTGCGCCTGCTGCAGGGCGTGGGCTACAGCATGGATCAGAGCCTGCAGACACTGGGCGACAAGCTGCGCGACGCACTGCCGGTGCTGGGCGGGGAAATCCAGGAAGCCAATGTGTCCTACACCCATGGGCGCACGCGCGCGCAGTCGCTGCGGCGGCTGAGCGATGTGTACGGCGATGACGATCTGTCCAGCCTTGTGCAGTTGATCCTGCAGGTGCACGCCCACGGCGGTGCCGTGCAGGAACCGCTGCGCCAGTTCAGCGTCCGCCTGCGCGAGCAGCGCCGCAATGCGCTGAAGGAAAAGGTCGGCAAGCTCTCGGTGAAGATGACCGTGGTGATGATGCTGACCCTGCTGCCGGCACTGATGCTGGTGCTGGCCGGACCGGCGCTGGTCGCGCTGGCCACTACCTTGTCGAAAATGGGATGACCTTCATGCCTGTCCTGCGCCCTGCCTGCCTGTTGCTTGCCCTGGTTGCCGCTGCTGCCGGCTGCAGCTCCACCACGCCGAAGTACCTGCGTGCGCCGAGCCTGGCCGAGCCGACCCCGGCCCCGCAGGACAGCCGCAACGCCTACCTGGAACTGATCCAGCGGATGCAGCAGCAGGGCGCCTGGTACGCTTCGCTGGCGCACGTGGATGCGTTCCGCCAGCGCTACGGCGATACCCCGGCACTGCGCCTGCTGCAGGCCGACGCACTGCGCCAGACCGGCCAGGTCGATGCGGCGCTGGCGCTGTACCGCGAGCTCGGCAATGGCCCGCAGGCCGCGGCCGCTGCACACGGCATGGGCCTGATCGCTGCCCTCCGCGACGACGACCAGGGCGGCGAACAGGCGCTGGCACGTGCCACCCAGTTGAGCCCGCTGAACACCGATTACCTCGGCGACCTGGGCTATGCACGGCTTCGTGCCGGCCGCTTCGAACAGGCACGCGAGCCGCTGGCCAAGGCGCTGGAACTGTCGCCGGGCAATGCCAAGGCCACCGCCAATCTGGCCCTGTGGGCACTGTTGCGTGGCGACACTGCCACCGTCGAACGGCTGGCCCAACAGGCCAGCTTCAGCGAGGAGACCCGCCGCAGCGTCGAGCAGCAGGCGCAGCAGATCCGCGCGCGGCTGCAGCAACGCCAGGCCGCTGCCACTGCTGCAGCGGCGCCAGCGGCACGGCCAGTTGCTTCGGTAGCTGCCCCCCCCGCCAACGCAAGCCCACGCTTGGCCGCCGAACCGCGCCGCGATGGCCGCGACGAACGCGACCCACCACGACTGCCGCCCTCGATGCTGGAACGCTTCGGCTCCATCGACCATCCCACCGGGAACACGCCATGACCTCGACGCCGCTGATCCGCTGCCTGCTGCCGGTGCTTGCCGGCTTGTCTTTCGCTGCGGTTGTGCAGGCGCAGACGCCGCAGCAACCGTTGACCGGGCAGATGCTGGGTGGTGCCGCGCCCGCGCCGGCAGCCGCTCCCCTGCACAGCGAGCCGTTGGCTACCGTGGACGTATCGCCGCCACCAGCCGCAGCGCCCATCGCAGCCCCCGCAGCCCCTGAAACCAGGCCTGATTTCGGCGGCACGCAGTTGCAGCCCAACACCTCGCAGATCGGTGACACCACTCGCAGCCTGTTCCGCCTGCAGGCCTCCGGCGAGGTGGCCGGTGCCCGCCTGCCGATCCTCGGCGACCAGGCCACATCCAGCTACGCGCGTTACCTGAAGAGCTTCCAGTACGACATTCCGCAATTCTTCGAGACCGACGTCGCCAAGTCCGCAGGATCCTCCCGATCCGGACGCTGAGGCCCGCCATGAACCGAGCACGCCACATCAGCTTCAGTCGCCCGCGCGGCGGTATGTCGGTCACCATGATGCTGGTGATGATCGCGCTGCTGGCCATGCTCGGCCTGATCGAGATCGGCTTCCTGTTCTGGGCCAAGCGCGATGCGCAGAAGGTGGTCGATCTGGCTGCGCTGGCAGGCGCACAACGGCTGGACCTGTGCCGGCCCGACAACGCCGACAACAGCGCGGCCCGGCAGAACGCGCTTGCACAGAACACCTTCCCTGGGCAGGTGCAGATCCAGTGTGGCAACTGGAATGCCACCCGCGGAACGGCTGACCACTTCAGCCCAAGCGTGGACGCAGGCAATCCACGCAACGCAGTGCGGGTCATTGCCGAACGCGGCGTACTGCCGTTCTTCGGCCAGAACAGCGGGCTGCCCACGTTGCGCGTGCAGGCGGTGGCCAAGCGTTCGGAACCCACCGCCGTGTTTGCAGTGGGTTCGCAGCTGCTGCGCACCAATGGCAACTCCCCCTTGATGGCGACCCTTCGGCTGGTCGGCCTGGACGTCACCAACGCAACAATTCTGTCCTACGACGGCCTGGCACAGGCCACCGTCACCCCGTCGGGGCTGCTGGCGGCACTGGGCATCCCGGTCACCGCCGACCTCAGCGTGGCCGACTTCAACCGGCTGCTGTCGGTCAACCGCATATCACTGGCACAGCTGGTCAATGCCACTGCCACGGTGGTGGGCCGCGAGACCGCTGTCGGCGTACAGCTGCAGGCGCTGTCCAACCTGGTCGGCACGCGGCTGGACATCAACCAGCTGAACATTCTGCTGGGCAGCCAGAACGGCGGCGGCGGCCTGTTCGCGCAGGTGATCTCACCGGACGGCACCATCGGCAGCGCACTGGAATCGAGGGTCAACGTGCTGGATCTTGTCACCGCCGCGATCTCCATCGCCAACGATGGCAATGGCGTGCAGGTGCAGGGCTTGAACCTGCTGGGCATCGACGTCAAGGCCGGCGTGGTGGAGCCGCCGTCGATCGCCATCGGTGGCGTCGGCGCACGCGCGTACAACGCGCAGGTGCGGCTGATGGTGGACGTCGACAGCGACCGCCTGTTCGCGATCGGCCCGCTGCTGAACCTGCTCGGCACCCGCCTGCATCTGCCACTGCACGTGGATGTGGCCAATGCGATGGGGACGCTGACCAGCATCCAGTGCGGTGCGTCACCACCCACGGCCACCATCCAGGTCGATTCCTCGGTGCTGCGCGCCTGCGTCGGCAAGGTCAACGCGGCCGATCGCTTCTCCAAGAGCAACGTCTGTGACGCGACCCTGCAGAACGAGCAGCTGTTGAAGCTTCTGGGGCAGCCCCTGATCAACGACAAGGTCACCCTGCCGGCACTGACCAGCACGCAGAGCCTGACCCTGGCCGCAGGCCAGACCGGCTCGACCCGGATCAACCCGTTGGCCGTCGGCACTGCCGTGTCAGACCTGGTCAACGAACTGCTGCGGGTGCTGTCAGGCATGCTCAGTTCACCCAAGCAAGGCATGAGCGCCAATGACACCGCCAAGGCTCTGGCCGACCGTTACCTGCAGGCGGCCTTCCCCAGCGGCGGGCGTTACAACGTGGACCAGGTGATTCCATTGCTGCGCGATGGCGATCCGTCACGCAACCTCGCACCGCTGGGCAACTGGACCGTTACCAAGGGCGTACCCAAGCCCTGCCTGATTGGCCTGAGCACCTGCTGGGAAGATGGATCGGTCTGGGCCGGTTACCGCGCCACCGTGACCGGCCAGGGCCTGGGCCTGCTCGACGGCCTGCTGGGCTCGCTGGTCGGCGGCCTGCTGATCAACCGCTGCGACAGCCTGCTGGGCAACCTGATCGACTACAACGGCTGCGTGCGCACCAACCTGGCGTCCTACATCCAGACCGCCCCGGCCGGATTCCTGGATGGGCAGAACGGCGGCGGCGTGACCACCCCCGGCAACAACGTCACCTGCAGTGGCCTGCTGTGTGCGCTGCTGAACCCGGTGCTGGCGGCGCTCAAGCCCGTACTCAACAGCGTCGGCACCCTGCTGACCAACACCCTGGCCAGCCTGCTCGGGCTGGAACTGGGCCGCACCGATGTCAGCATGCAGTCGATCCAGTGCAGCTCGGCGCAGCTGGTCTTCTGACCCGCGCGGGCACCGGTTGGCGGCGTCCGCGCCCATGCTAGACTCGCGGCGGGGAACCACATTCAACTCAACCCACACTACATCCGTGGATGGTCTAGACATGCGAGAAACTTCAGGGGGCACCGTCTTCGCCCGGTATCGGCGCGGCGCAGCACTGCTGGCCGTGGCTATGATGGTGGTGGCGCCGTCGGCGCTGGCCGCACGTGGCGATCGCACTGCCACGGTGGAGCCGGCCAAGGCCGCACCGGTGGTACGCAACACCGTCGACGAACTCAAGCAGTTGATGGATGCGCAGCAGCTCACCGAGCTGCGTACCACCTACAACGGCAACTACGGCGCCAGCCTGCTGTTCAACGCCAATACCCTGACCTACTACGTGGCCCTGTTCCAGGAGAAGAATTTCTGGCGGGTGATCAAGACCGATGCCGTCGACAACGCCGAGCGTGTCTACCGCACCTTCGCGCAGCAGTCCGAACAGCTGGCG
This sequence comes from Stenotrophomonas sp. RIT309, assembly GCF_000632045.1. Taxonomy (NCBI): domain Bacteria; kingdom Pseudomonadati; phylum Pseudomonadota; class Gammaproteobacteria; order Lysobacterales; family Lysobacteraceae; genus Stenotrophomonas; species Stenotrophomonas sp. RIT309. Next base: position 73,058 of record NZ_JFYS01000005.1, on the reverse strand, counting down.
CAGGTCTACATCGACACCACCCGGCTGGAAGCCGGCAAGCGCTACACCGAGCGCCTGGTGGCCTACAACGAAGAGCGCCTGCGCACCCTGCAGCAGGAAATGGAACAGCAGCAGGCGCAGTCGGCGCAGGTCAGCGCAGCGCTGCAGCAGGCCCAGCAGCAGGCGGTCAGCCTGAGCACCGACGTGCAGAGCACCAACAGCCAGCTCGATGCGCTGCAGCGACGGATCCAGATCCTGCAGGCCGAACAGGGCAACCCGGAGCTGAGCCTGCCCAAGCCGGATGCGGCGACGGCACCGGCCGCCGCCAGCGACGGCCGCTGAGGTCTTCCGGGCCTGTAGACCAGAACGGCACCTTCGGGTGCCGTTTTTCGTTGTGCTCAACGACAGGCCTCGCGTACCGCGTCATCCAGCTGCCTGCGCTGCAGGTAGTCGAGCCTGCGCGGCCTGGCCAGCGTTGCCACCTGCCGCCGGCGCGCCCGCTCGCAGCCACGCGGGTCAGCCGTGATCGATATCAGCGCGCCCTGTGCGCGCCCGCGCCGTGGCGTCCGCCTGCTACCGCTGCGGGCAGGCTGCACGACTGCAGGTGTGGGCCCGCGTGCCTTCGACTCGGCACCGGGCACTTCCCAGCGCCACTCCGCGCGTCCCTGGCAGGGCGTCTGCTGGTAGACCGGATGCTCACCTCCGGTGCACTTGTACACGTTGGTCTGTGCCATCGCTACAGCAGCCAACAGCAGTGCAGGCAGCACTGCCCATCCCGGCATCTTCATGACTGGCCCTCACGCGTCCGATGGCCATGGTTGCCATCAGCACCGGCCTGCCGCCAGAGCGAGTCGCGTCAGCGTGACGACCACGCCAATCCGGCACAGCCGTGCAATGCACATCGCCCATCGTGCGCTGTACTGCCGCAGGCGCCGGCCAACCCGCAGGCGTCTTCCCTCCCTTTCGCCAAGGAACCTGCAATGAGCAATTTCGTGACCGTCAATGATGGCGCCCGCATCTTCTACAAGGACTGGGGCACCGGCCAGCCTGTCGTATTCGCCCATGGCTGGCCACTGTCGTCCGATGCCTGGGACCCGCAGATGCTGTTCATGGGCCAGAACGGCTACCGCGTGATCGCCCATGATCGCCGCAGCCATGGCCGCTCCAGCCAGACCTGGGACGGCAACAACATGGACACCTACGCCGATGACCTTGCTGCCGTTCTGGATGCGCTGGACGTGAAGGACGCGATCCTGGTCGGCCATTCCACCGGCGGTGGCGAAGTGGCGCACTACATCGGCCGCCATGGCATTAAGCGCGTGGCCAAGGTGGTGCTGGTCGGCGCGGTGCCGCCGCTGATGCTGAAGACCGAAGGCAATCCGGCCGGCACCCCGCTGGAAGTGTTCGACGGCATCCGCAAGGGCACCGGTGGCGATCGTTCGCAGTTCTTCAAGGATCTGGCCACGCCGTTCTTCGGCGCCAATCGTGATGGCAACAGCGTCACCGAAGGCATGCGTGATTCGTTCTGGCTGCAGGGCATGCTGGGCGGCGTGAAAGGCCAGTACGACTGCATCCACGAATTCTCGGAGGTGGACTACACCGACGACCTGAAGAAGATCGACGTACCGGCTCTGGTGGTGCATGGCGATGACGACCAGATCGTGCCCTTCGATGCTTCGGCCAAGCTGTCCTCGCAGATCATCCGCAACGCAGAACTGAAGGTGTACGCCGGTGCACCGCACGGCCTCACCCTGACCCATGCCGATCAGTTCAACGCCGACCTGCTGGCGTTCGCACGCAGATGACGTATCGCGGCGGCGCCCGTGCGCCGCCGCTCCTGCCATGGAGCCGGCCAGCGGCCGGCTCAATCACGGGACCATCAGATGTCGCTGTGGTGATGCGGCGCCGCCGCCGGCAACGGATCATGGCCGCCAACGAAGTGACGCACCACCGGCGCGCGCTCGCCGCGATGCAGCGCGCGCAGCGCCTCCTGGATCGCCTTGTCGTCGGCGGTGATGCGTTCATGCTGGCGCAGGTGCTCCAACCACGACGCTGCGACGAAATACTCCAGATGGATGCCCGGGGTTGCCACATCTTCGACCACGCCCCAGACCACGGCACCATCGCGCCGACGGATCGTTCCCAGCGTGCGCATCTGCGCCTGGAACGCGGCGCGGTCGGCGGCATCGATGCGATATTCGATGGTCACCAGCACCGGTCCGCGATCATTCGACACCGGCACCGATAGTTCCGGTGCGGGCCAGTGCCCGGCCGGGCTCAGGTTCAGATCTTCGGCGCCTGCAATGCGTACCCGCCACACCAGCAGGCCGCCGATGACCGCGCCGGCTGCAGCCACCAGCAGTGCCAGCTCGGGCGATGTGCGCTGCGCCAGTGCGCCCCAACTCAGCCCACCGGCCGCCATGCCGGCCGAGAACACCATGATGTACAGGGCAAGCGCACGCGCCCTCACCCAGGCCGGCACCGCCGTCTGTGCTGCGATCTGCAACGAGGACAGTACGGTGATCCAGGCAAAGCCATTGACCAGCATCACCAGCGGCAACACGTACCAGCTGCGGGTCAGCGCCAGGCCGGCCAGGCTTGCCGCCAGCGACAAGGTGGCCAGCAGCACCAGCAGGTCGCGATCAAGCCTGGCCCGCAGCTTCGGCAGCAGCAGCGCACCGCCCACCGCACCGATGCCGATGCAACCCAGCAGCACGCCGTACTGCCCCGCTCCGCCCTGCATCTGCCCGCGCACCACCACCGGCAGCATCGCGTTCATCGCCGCGGCGAAGAAGAAGAAGCCGGCCGATTTGATCAGTACCGCCTGCAGGCGGCCGGCACGGCTGGCATAGCGCAGGCCCGCCTTGAGGCCAGCGCCGAACCCTTCGGGCGGCAGGCTGGACGCCTTCGGATCACGCTTCCAGCCCCACACCACGAACAGCATGGCGGCAAAGGTGATGGCGTTGAACCCGAAGGCCCACACCGCACCCAGCTGGGCCACGATCACCCCGCCGATGGCCGGCCCGATGGAACGGGCGATGTTGATGCCGATGGAGTTGAGTGCCACGGCCGAGGCCAGCATCGGCTGCGGAACCAGCTCGGAGACGATCGCGGCCTGTGCCGGCATCGCCATCGCCGCACCGCAGCCCATGCAGAAGGTCAGCAGCACCAGCAGCTGCGGCGTCAGCAGGTCCAATGCCGTGAGCACGGCGGTCGCTCCCGCCACCAGCAGCATCCAGCCCTGGGTGAACAGCAGGTACTTGCGGCGGTCGACGATGTCGGCCAGGGTCCCGGCCGCCAGCGCCAACAGCACGATCGGCACGGTGGTGGCCGACTGCACCAGCGCGACCATCAGCGCCGAACCGGTGCGTTCGGCCATCACCCAGGCCGCAGCCACGTCGTTGACCCAGGTACCGATGTTGCTGGCCAGGATCGCCAGCCAGATCGAGCGGAACATGCGGATCTTCAACGGCGACCATGCGCCATCGACCTGCGGGGAGTGTTGTGACGCCGATGCGTTCACCATTGCCAAGCTCCAACGATTGAGGCGAACAGCGTGTCCCGGCCGCCGGCCTGCGTCAGTGCAGGACCCGCGTCGACCCAGGCCAGCTGCAGCTGCCATTGCCAGTGGTCATTGACCTGCCAGCGGGTTTCGGATTTGTACTGGGTACCGATGCGGCGTGCGCCTCCGGCACTGCCGGGCAACGCTGCCAACGGTGCCGGCGTGGTATAGACCGCATCGGCGCGCCGATGCTTCCACGCCAGCTGCACACCCACATCGGTGGTCACCGCCTCATGCAGGCGCAGTGCCAGTGTCGGTTGCAGATCCATCAGGTTGGCCGGTGCCAACAGGCTGGCTTCGCTGAAATAGGCGGACTTGGGAAACAACGCATTGAACGTACCCAGTCGACCATCACCCGGGTCTGCGTCGCCGCTGGCAATGTCGGCCTTCAGGCCAAGGCGCGGTTGCAGCGGCAGCGCGCTCCAGCGCCAACCGGTATCGGTGGCGAGGGTCCAGGCGCGGATGTCCAGATCGCCGGTCACCGCCCGCAGTTCACCGCCCTGCGCCGCCAGTTCGGTATTCCAGTCCAGCGCACCCGACTGGCCGAACCAGCGCGCGCCCAGGGTCTGCCGCCGCTCGGTGCCGCTGCCCGCGGCGAAGCGCGCGCCCTCGCGACGATAGTCGAGCAGGTAAAGGTCCCACTGGCTGATGCCAGCACCCTTGGACGTGGTCGCATACGCGCCGAGCAGGTGTGCACCGCCCTCACCGCGGTCATCGAAAGCGCCCGGGCGGTTCTCGACCGGGCGCAGCGCCATCAGGTCCAGTGCGCCCAGCCTGCCCTGCCACCCCACCCGCGCACCATCGAAGGCCAGGCGGATGTTCGGCCCGTCGCGCACCGACAACAGGCGCGAGCTGCCATAGCCCGCTTCCTGCCGGCCCAGCTGCACGTGCATGCCAGCGCCGGACCAGCGCCAGTACGCCTGCTGCACGTCCAGCGCGCCGCGATCGGTACGACCTGGGCCGCCGGCCTTGCCGCGCTCGGCATGCGTACCCAGCTGCAGCTTCGCTTGCCAATCACCCTGCGCGAAAGAGGCAGAAGCCAGCGCACGCAGCAGGCCGTAGCCATCGTCGCCAGCACCGACGCCAAACCGGGTCGGGGCGTAGTACATGCCACGCAGGCGCAGCGATGCATCCCACTGCAACTGGCCGTCGCCAACCGTGGTACAGGCACCACCGTCGCAGGCCAGCGCCAACGACGGCAACACCAGCGATGCCAGGGTCAGAACGCGAAGCACGAACACCCCATCGCGCCCCAGAACGCGGTCAGGTCGTCGGTTGGCGCCGGATGACGAACCGCATGGCCATGCGCACCATGGGTGCTGCAGGCCACACCATGGTGGTGATGACGGTGCGCCGCAGCCAACCCGGTCGCCCCGCCACCGACGTGGTAACCACCGAAGCGGTTCACCGGCGACCAGTCCGGCATCGCCGGAGGCAGCTGCGGCGCCAACCCGGCGTAGTCGCCGTCGCCATGCACGATGCGGCCACCCACCACGGTCAGCAGGCTGGTGATGTCGGCGATCTGCTGCTCATCGACGCGGAAGAAGTCTGCCGACAGCAGGATGAAGTCGGCCAGCTGGCCCACCTTCAGCGTGCCCTTCACCGCTTCGTCGCCGGAGAACCAGGCGCTGCCCTGTGTCCACAGGCGCAGGGCCTGCTCGCGCTCCAGCAGGTTCTCATCGCCGTACAGGGCCAGGCCGCCGACGGTGCGTCCCGTCACCAGCCACGACAGCGCCACCCACGGGTTGTAGCTGGCCACGCGGGTAGCATCGGTGCCGGCGCCGACCGGCACGCCCTCGGCCAGCATCCGCTTCACCGGTGGCGTGTGCCGCGCCGCCTGCACGCCATAGCGCTGCACGAATGCCTCGCCCTGGTAGGCCATGCGGTGCTGCACGGCGATGCCGCCGTTGAGTGCACGGATACGCTCGATGTTGCGCGGGGTGATGGTCTCGGCATGGTCGATGAACCAGTGCAGGCCATCGAACGGCACCTCACGGTTGACCTGCTCGTAGACGTCGAGGATGCGGCTGATGCTTTCGTCGTAGGTCGCATGGATGCGGAACGGCCAGCGCTTCTCCACCAGCAGCTTCACCACATCGTGCAGCTCCGGCTCAAGTTCCGGTGGCAGTTCCGGGCGCGGCTCGTTGAACAGTTCAAAGTCGGCTGCGGAGAACACCAGCATCTCGCCGGCACCATTGTGGCGCAGCAGGTCATCGCCCTGGCGCGGTTGCAGCATCTCGCTCCAGCCACGGAAATCGCTGACCTCGCTGCCCTTGTTCTGGGTGAACAGGTTGTAGGCGATGCGCACGGTCAGCTGATCATCGCGATGCAGCTGCTCGATGACCTGGTAGTCCTCGGGGTAGTTCTGGAAACCGCCTCCGGCGTCGATCACCGAGGTGATGCCCAGGCGGTTCAGCTCGCGCATGAAATGGCGGGTTGAATTGGCCTGGTACTCGACCGGCAGCTTCGGCCCCTTGGCCAGGGTCGCATACAGGATCAATGCATTCGGCTTGGCCAGCAGCAGGCCGGTCGGGTTGCCCAGCGAATCGCGCACGATCTGCCCGCCGGGCGGGTCCGGCGTTTCCCTGGTATAGCCACAGGCACGCAGCGCGGCGCGATTGAGCAGCGCGCGGTCGTACAGGTGCAGCAGGAACACCGGCGTATCCGGAGCGATGTCGTTCAGCTCCTGCAGGCTCGGCAGGCGCTTTTCGGTGAACTGGGTCGCGGTGAATCCACCGACCACGCGCACCCACTGCGGCGCGGGCGTGCGGTCAACCTGCGCCTTCAGCATGGCCATCGCATCGGCCAGTGAACGCAGGCCATCCCAGCGCAGTTCCAGGTTGTAGTTCAGGCCACCGCGGATCAGGTGGGTGTGGCTGTCATTGAGTCCGGGCACGATGCGCCGCCCCTGCGCATCGACGATCGTGGCTTCGCTGCCCCAACCGCGCATGATGTTCTCGTCGCTTCCCACGGCGACGATACGGCCGTTCTGCACGGCCAGTGCCTGCGCATGCGGCTGCTGCGGATCAAGCGTGGTGATGCGTGCATTGCGGATGACCAGTGTGCTCATGCGACGCTCCTTGGAAGGGGATTGGATGGCCGCGGCGGTACCGCCAGCCAGGCCCAGCGCCAGCGCGGCACTGGTGGCCAGCACCACATTGCGGCGGCCAGGATCGAGAGGTTCGTTGTTCACGCGATGTCTCCAGAAAGAAGCAGACCATCCACCGCCCATGCACCGGGCCCGGCCAGGGCGATGGCCAGCAGTGCCAGCGTCCACAACAACGGATACTCGGCACCGCCGCGCATCCAGAACCACCCGTTGCGCAGCGCCAGCAGGGCGGTGAAGGCGATGAAGGCGGCAGCGACAAGCGCGGCGATCCGGGCCTGCCAGCCCAGCATCACAGCGCTACCGGCCACCACCTGCAGCAGCGCCAGCAGCAGTGGCAGCGGCGCCGACGACGGCAGACCGAAGCCACGCAGTTCGCCGGCAAAACCTGCCAGGCCTGGCCCGTTGAACCAGCCGAACAACTTGCCCAGCGCATGCGGCAGCAGAAATCCTCCCGCCGCCACCCGCAGGATCAACAAGGCCAGGTCGAGGCCATGGCCATCGCGCACGCTCAGTGCCCGCCTTCCTGCGCGCCGAACATGGTTTTGGCGTACTGGATGCCGACGCCATAGCCACCCGCATGGTCACGGGCGATGCCGGTGGTCAGGTCGTAGGTTTCAGCACGCGCCCAGTCGCGCTGCAGTTCCAGCAGGTACTGCACGCTGGTGATCGGCACGGCACCGGCCTGCACCATGCGGGCGATCGCACGTTCGTGCGCCTCTTCGCTCACATCGCCGCAGGCATCGGTGATCACGTAGACCTCAAACCCCTGCTCCAGCGCCGACAGCGCCGGGCCGACGATGCACACACTGGTCCACAAGCCGGCGAGCACCAGCCGACGCTTGCCGATGCGGTTCACCTCATCGATCACCGGCTGGTCTTCCCAGGTGTTCATCGACGTGCGATCGAACACCGCCTGGCCGGGGAAGATCGCCGGCAGCTCCGGGAACATCGGGCCGGAGAACGACTTCTCGGCCACCGTGGTCAGCAGCACCGGCACGTTGAAACCTTTGGCACCCTTGCTGATCAACGACACGTTGTTGCGCAGCGCGGAGATGTCGATGGTGTGGGTGGCAAATGCCATCTGCGACTGGTAGTCGATCAGTATCAGGGCGTGGTCGGCCGGTGACAGCAGTGCTTTGGCGGGGGTGGCGGTGGCGAGGCTCATGGGTGGACTCCGGTGGAGGAAACAACAGGGGGCTGGGAACGGGCCGCGCCATCGGCCAGATACTGGCCGGGACTGCAGCCGGTCTCGGCGCGGAAGCTGCGGACGAAGTGGCTCTGGTCGAAGAAGCCAAGATGCTGGGCCAGGCAGGTCATCGACTGCGCGGCCGTCGGCAGCAACTGCGTGGCGCGTTCGATGCGCCGACGGCGCACGTAACGCAGCGGACTGGCGCCGGTACCCATGCGGAACAACCGCACCAGATGGAACCGGCTTACGCAGGCAACGGCAGCCAGCTCGGTCACCCGCAGCGGCTGCGACAGGTGCTCGTCGATGTAGCGCAGCGCACGCTGCAGGGCAGCCGACTGGTGCGGTGCCAACGTGGTTGCGGACAGGGCAGGAGGCTGGACGGTAGCCATGAAGGAGCGCCGCGACGGGAGTACACATGGTGTGCCGCCGGCTGCGATCGCCCTACCCCCGTCGGTCGAGGCCGGCGCTCACCCATTCGGGGGAGGCCGGCGCTGCAGCAGGCGGCGGCCGAACAACCGCGCATCCAGCGAATACGCGCCCGGCCCCAGCATGAGCAGGGCCAACGGCAGCAGCAGCCAGGGCAGCGCCGCGCCCTGCCCGTACAACCCCGGCACCGCCAGCAGCACCGCCAGCGGGGTCAGCAGCCCGGGCAGCAGCAGGCCGATCGCCGCCAGGCACATCAGTCCCGGCACACCGGCCGGGCTTCCGCCCGCCAACAGCCCTCCTGCCACGCACAGGCGCAGCCACAGCAATCCCAGTCCGGGGCCGCGGTCAGGGAACATCACATACAAGCGCTGCATCGCCGGGCTCCGTCATCCATCACGGCGTGATAGCGGACACCGAAGCGGTACGCCTACCCCGAACGGGTCACCCCGGCCTGCCCCGCACCTGCCAGAATGACCACATGCGTGGCCGCCCCTTCCCCTTCCTGCGTCGCCTGCCGGCGCTGCTGTCGTGCCTGCTGTTGTTGACTGCCCTGCCCGTCTTCGCCGTGCAGCAACCCGCAGTGAGCGATGGCATGCCCGGCTATCAGCACACCGCCTGGCGCGTCGGCCAGGGCGCCCCGGGGGATATCTGGGATATCGTCCAGGACCGCCAGGGCATGTTGTGGCTGGCGACGGGTTCGGGCCTGTACCGCTTCGACGGCCGGCGTTTCGAGCGGCAGGCCGCACCGGCAGGCACCCGTTTTCCCTCCACCAACATGGTTACCCTCGGCCTCGATGGCGGCGATGGTGGCCTGTGGATCGGCTACTTCCAGGCAGGCATCAGCCAGTTCACGCAGGAACGCCTGCGCAGCTTCGGCCGCCCGCAGGGCGTGCCGGTGGGTGTGGTCCCCCGCTTCGCGCATGACCGCAACGGCCGCCTGTGGGCTGCCGTCAATGGTGGCCTGCGCTGGTTCGATGGACGTCGCTGGCAGCAGCCGCCGGCTTCCTTCGGCCTGCCGCAGAGACGCGTGCAATGGGTGCTGCAGGACCGCCACGGCACGTTCTGGGTGCTGGCGGACCTGCAGATATGGCGTCGCCCTCCTGGCGCGGCCCGCTTCGAAGCCACCGGCATCGCGGTCTCGCAGATGGCCTCGCTGGTCGAGAGCCCGCGCGGCGAAATCTGGCTGGCCGACCGCGTGCGCGGCACGTCGCCGCTGGCCAACGCGCATGGCCTGTTGCCCGCCGAGGAACGTGAAGCACGGCGGCTGCCCGGGCTGGTCGCCTCGCGTCTGCAGTTCACGGCCGACGGGGCCCTGTGGGCCACCCTCAGCCCGCACGGTGGCGTGGCCCGGGTCACCTTCGACGGCCAACAGGCTGTGCGCATGGAGCGCTTCGATGCCGCGCAGGGCCTTACCGCGACGTCGGCAGTGCCGGTCCTCGCCGATCGCGAAGGCAACATCTGGGTAGGCACCAACCTCGGCCTCAACCGCTTCCGCGCGCACAGCGTGCAGACCTTGGCCGTGGGGCCTACCGATCCGTACCGGTCATTGGTACGCGCCAGTGATGGCCGGGTGTATGGCTATGGCGAAGACCTGAAGCTGTTCGACCTGCGGCGTCCGCTGCTGGGCGGCAGCGCTGCGCAGCTGCAGGCCGCGGCACGGCAGGCACCCACTCCGGTATGGCAGTTCGACTGGATCAATCTGGCGCGCACCGTCAGCGGCCACACCACCCTCATACCGCTGCCGGCACCGTTCACCGGGCAGCCACTGCACGCCCTGCTGTTTGCCGATGCGGACCAGGCCTGGGCCTGCGCCGGCGAACGCGCGGTGCTGCACTACACGGACAACCGCTGGCGTCGCGAAACCCGGCTTCCCGAGCAGGCCTGTTCGTCGCTGGCGCGTACCGATGACGGTGCGCTGCTGCTGGGCTACGCCGATGGCACCCTGCGCCGCCTGCACGGCGCTACGGTCAACTCCTACGGCGCCACCGAAGGACTGTCGGTAGGCCCGGTAACCGCGTTGCTGCAGCACAAGGATCTGCTGCTGGTCGCCGGCGAGGCCGGCCTGGCCGCGCGTTTCGGCAACGGCCGCTTCCTGCCGGTGCGCACCGACATGGCCGGCGTGCTGGAAGGCATCACCGGCATGGTCGCCGATGCGAACGGGCTGCTCTGGCTCAACGGCAGCCGCGGCCTGGTGCGGCTGCAGGTTGCCACCCTGCGCAGCGCGCTGCGCAACGATCAGGCGATAGCTCCCCGCCTGTTCGACGCGGTTGACGGCATGCCGGGCATCGCCCTGCAGAGCGGCCCCATCCCCACTGCGGTACTGGCGGCTGATGGCCTGCTGTGGCTTGCCACCAATCAAGGCCTGGCGTGGCTGGACACGCGGCAGTCGCACATCAACACCATGGCGCCTGGCGTGCGCATCGGTGACGTGCTGTATGGCAGTACCCAGGCGCCGTTGCAGGAGGGACTGCGCCTTCCGGCCGGCACTACCCAGCTGCAGATCGACTATGTCGCGCTGTCGCTGGCGCGGCCGGAGCGCAACCGCTACCGCTACCGACTGTCCGGCGTGGACGACGCTTGGCAGGAGGCCGGCGCGAGCACGCGCGCCTATTACACCAACCTCGCACCGGGCCATTACCGCTTCGAGGTGGAAGCAGCCAACGAAGATGGCATCTGGAGCAGCACGCCAGCCAGCCGCAGCTTCCACATCGCACCGACGTTCCTGCAGACCGCCTGGTTCAAACTGTTGTGCGTCTGCGTGGTGATGGCTGCGCTGGCGCTGGCCGTGCGGGTCCGCAGCCGGCAGCTGGCGGCATTGTTCCGCGCCCGCCTGCAGGAACGCAACGGCGAGCGCGAGCGCATTGCGCGCGATCTGCACGACACCCTGCTGCAGGGCAGCCAGGGACTCATCCTGCGCCTGCACGCCATCAGCCAGTCGGCACAGACACCAGAGCCGGTACGCACCCAGCTGGAATCGGCGATGCTGCTGGCCGAGCGCAATCTGGCCGAAGGCCGGGAACGGGTCAACGCGCTGCGTGACGCACCGTTTGCCGGCCGCGATCTCGCCTCTGCACTGGCCGACGTGCATGCCGAATATGCAGGCCAAGGCACCAATCCACTGCGCTTGACCATGGAAGGCACCCCGCCGCCGCTGCAGGCCGAAGCCGCCGAGGAAGTGTTCCTGATCGGGCGCGAGGCCATCCGCAACGCGCTGCGGCATGCGCAGGCCAGTGCCATCGAAGTGGAACTGTCCTACGGCACGCGCTGCTTCCTGCTGCATGTGCGCGACGATGGCGTCGGCATCGCCAATGACAACGCCGGCGGCGGACACTGGGGCATGCAGGGCATGCGTGAGCGCGCACAACGGCTGGGTGCGGAGCTGCAGTTGTGGACACGCCCCGGCCTGGGTACCGAAGTCGCGCTGTCCGTGCCGGCGCGTCGCTTGTATCACCGACATCCATCGCGTTGGCGTTGGCCCTGGAGCAGAACCTCCCATGACTGAATCCCTCCCTCCCATCGGCGTGCTGGTGGTTGATGACCATCCGCTGTTGCGCGATGGCCTGGCCGCACTGCTCGGCGCACATGCCGACCTGCGCCTGCTCGGCGAAGCAGCCGACGGCGAGGAAGCCCTTGCCCGCTACCAACAGCTGCGCCCGGATGTGGTGCTGATGGACCTGCAGATGCCACGCATGGATGGCGTGGAAGCAATCGTGCGGATCCGTGCGATCGATCCCCGCGCACGCATCATCGTGCTGACAACCTACCGCGGCGACGTGCGCGCCGTGCGCGCGCTGCAGGCCGGTGCCAGCGCCTACCTGCTGAAGGACATGCTGCGCCACGAACTGGTGGCCACCATCCGCACCGTGGCCAGTGGCCGCCGCGCACCGATACCGGCGGAAGTGGCGGCCAGCATCGCCGCGCACGTGGTGGAAGACCGGTTGTCGCCACGCGAAACCGAAGTGCTGCGCCACGTGGCCGGCGGCCTGTCGAACAAGCGCATCGGCGAACGCATGCAGATTTCCGAGCAGACGGTGAAGGCACACATGAAGAGCCTGATGGAAAAACTGGGCGTTGGCGACCGGACGCACGCGGTAACCCAGGCACTGCGTCGCGGAATCATCAGCCTGGATGACACCGGTCAGGAGTGAAGGGGCTTCGGCCGGGCTGCGCCCTGCACCCGCAGAGGCCGAAGCAACAGCAACAGCCGAAGCAACAGCAACAGCAACAGCAAAAGCCTGCATTCCTTGGGATGGCGGGGAGGGGACAGATGGCGGGGGACGCTGCAAGTACGTCCATGTAAGCTCGGTCGCGCCATCCATGGCGCTCACGCCCCCGCCATCTGCCCCCTCCCCGCCTCCGACGATTTCCCGCGACTGTCGGATGTCATGGCCGCTCTTGGTGGGTGTCGACCTTGGTCGACACGTAGATCCACGCCATGCGTGGATGCTCTTCGATCAATTGTCGAAATATTCGATTTCGATTGGATTTGATCCAAGCGAAGCACAGATGGACCAACAGACACCGGACAACTGTCGAAGGCGGGGCGGTGTCGGATTGCGGGGTGTCAGCCGCATGGATGCGGCTGCCAAGCCTACAAGGACGTACTTGCGGCGTCCCCGCCATCCGACACCGCCCCGCCCCCCACGGAATACCCGCTGTTGCTGTTGCTGTTGCTGTTGCTGCTGAGGTTGCCGGCCAGCGGCCGGCACTACAGCAGGTGCAGGGCGCAGCCCTGCCGAACCACCCTCAACGCAGACGGATCAGCAGGCTGCCACCGGCGCAGATCGTCGCCAGCCACGCCACGCCGTGCCAACCCCACTGCGCCAGCGCCAGGCTGCCCAACGCACCGCCGCCAGCCATGCCGATGAACATGCCGGTGAACAGCAGTGCATTGAGGCGACTGCGCGCCGGCGGCACCAGGCCGTAGACCAGGGTCTGGTGCGCGACCAGCGCCGACTGGAAACCGAAGTCGAACAGCAGCGCGCTGACCACCAGCAACGGCAGCAGCGCCACGGCCGGCAGCCACGCATCGACCAGCAACAGCGCAAAGCCAACCAAGGCGACGGCAATCGCCAACCGCGCGACTGCAGGGCTGCCCAACCGATCTGCAAAACGACCGGCAACCGGTGCCGCCAATGCACCCGCAGCACCGGCAATGCCGAACGCACCCGCGGCGGCACTGCCCAGGCCCAGCCGTGCGTGCAGCATCAGCGCCAGCGTCGACCAGAACGCACTGAAGCCCACCGCCAGCAGCGACTGGCTGGCCACGGCGCGGCGCAGCTGCGGCTGCTCACGCCAGAGCGCCAACAACGAACCCAGCAGCGCCGGATAACGCAGCGTACTGGTCGCAGCGAAGTGCGGCAGTGCGCGTGCCATCACCGCCCCCATCGCCAGCACCGAAAGCGCTGCGAGGCCGAACTGCACGCGCCAGCCCCAGGCTTCGGCCACCACGCCGCTGACCACGCGCGACAGCAGGATGCCCAGCAGCAGGCCGGTCATCACCCTGCCCACCACCTGCCCGCGCTGCGCATCCGGTGCCAGCACCGCGGCGGCCGGCACGATGTCCTGTGCCAGCGTGGCCATCAGCCCCACCAGCAGGCTGGCAACAAGAAGCCCCGGCAACTGGCCGGCCAAGGCGGCCGCCCCCAGGGCCAACGCCAGCAGCACCGACTTCAGCAGGATCAGGTTGCGCCGGTCGAAGCGGTCGCCCAACGGAGCCAGCAGCAGGATGCCCAGCGCATAGCCCAGCTGGGTCAGGGTCGGCACCAGGCCCACGGCACGCTCGCCCGCAGCCAGATCCTGCGCGATCAGGCCCAGCATCGGCTGGCTGTAATAGAGCGAGGCCACCGAAAAGCCCGCGCCGGCGGCCATGGCCAGCACCAGGGACGGGGCGGGCGCAGCGCGTCGCGCAGAGACGACGGTTGAGAGCGAGGGAGCGGGCATGGAAGGCACCAGGGAGAGAATTGGAGCCTAGCGTGCCTACATTCGCGAGGCGTCTGTAGTAGGCTCAACAACATACTTTACATACGCCATACGCATGAACGATCTCGCATCGGGCGGCGACCGCCTGGACCTGCTGCGTACCTTCCTGCGCATCGTCGACAGCGGCAGCCTTTCGGCCGCCGCCATGCAGCTGGGCACCACCCAGCCCACCGTCAGCCGTCGGCTTCAAGCCCTGGAACGGCAACTGGGCCTGCGCCTGCTGCAGCGCTCTACCCACGGCCTGCTGCTGACCGAGGACGGCCAGCGCTGCCAACGCCATGCGCAGCGGGTGGTGGACGAATGGGAAGCGCTGCAGGCCGAGCTGCACGGGCAGACACAGAGGCTCAGCGGCCGCCTGCGGGTGATGGTGCCGCATGCGTTCGGCCAGGCGCAGCTGCTGCCCACCATGCTCGACTTCCTGGCCCAGCATCCACAACTGAGCTTGGAGTGGATCCTGGAGGACCGCCGCCCGGACTTCATCGCCGAAGGCATCGACTGCGCGGTGCGGGTCGGCGCGGTCGATGAACCGCGCGTGGTTGCCCTGCCGCTGGCCGAAGTACCTCGCATTGTCGTGGCCGCACCGTCGCTGGCCGATGCGGAGTCGATCACCAGCCCCGAACAGGCGCAGGCATTGCCGTGGATCTCGCTGGTCACCTACTACCGCGAACGTCTGCTGCTGCACGACGCGCAGGGCCGTGCGCACACGCTGTCGATCACGCCGCGCCTGCTGAGTGACAACCTGTTCGTGGTGCAGCAGGCCGCACGTGCGGGATTGGGGGCCGCAGTGGTGTCGGCCTGGCTGGTGGCCGAGGATCTGGCCGAAGGCCGGTTGGTGCAGCTTTTAGCGGACTGGCAGGCTCCACCACTGCCGGTGCATCTGGTGTTCCCCGCTGCGCGACAGCAACCGCTGCGCCTGCGCGCCTTCATCGATGCGATGAAAACCACGCTGCCGCAGCTGCATGGTATGCGGCCGGCACCGCGCTAGGCGCTACCGGCCGCATCACTGCGAAGCGTGGTCCTGCTTCGCCACGGCATTCCATGCAGCGACCTTTGCCTTGGTGTCGGCCAGCATCTTGTCCAGCGCCGCGCGATCGTACACATCACCGCGCAGGATCACGCTGTCGATCTTTTCGGTGGCAGCGATGTCCTGCAACGGGTTGGCGGTCAGCAGCACCAGATCGGCCGCCTTGCCCGTGGCGACGCCGCCATAGCGCTGCATCTGGCCGAACCAGGCCGGGCCGGAGCGGGTCGCGGCGGACAGCGCCTGCGGTGCGCTCAGGCCTTCCTTCACGAACAGCTGCAACTCCTGGTGCAGGCCGATGCCGGGGTAGTTGAACGAATTGAGGAAGCCAGCATCGGTACCGGCAATGATCGTCACTCCCGCTTCCTGCAGCAGCGGCAGCACCGCAGCCACCTGGTGGTACTGCGCATGGCGCGCCTCGATCTGCGCCGGGGTGGCCTTGGCCGCCCGTTCGATGCGCCAGGTGTAGGTCGCGCGCAGGCCCGGGCCGATATAGGCCAGATACGGGTCGTTGGCGTGGTCGTCCTGGTCGAGGAAGTCGAGGATGCGGCCACCGTTGAGGGTCGGCGTCACGAATACGCCACGCTTGGCGAAATCACGGTAGGCATGCAGCGCGGTTTCGCGATCGAAGCTGGCGTCGAGCCGGCGGTTGGCTTCGGCGCGATCGATGCGCCCGGCGCCGAAATCGGCCGCGATCTGCGCCTCGTCCTTGCTGCCAGCCTTGAAGGCATAGTCCAGATGCTCGATCGAGGCCAGGCCCGCATCCACGGCCTGCTCCACCGTCAACGCCATCGGAATGTGGCCCGAGGCCTTGAGACCCGCCTTGCGCGCCGCGCTGGCCGAGTACAGGAACAGCTCCGGCGTCAGCGTGCTGTCGGTGATCTTCACGAAGTCGACCTTGTCGTGCTGCAGGCGCTCGATCGCCTTGTCCGCGTCGGCCTTGCTGCCCACTTCGATGGTGCCCTTCCAGACCGGCTTGATGCCTTCGATTTTCGCACCGGAGGTCAGCAGGCGCGGACCGAACAGCGTGCCGTTGGCGATGTCGCCGCGCCACTGCAGTACCTGCTGCGGAAGATCACCGGAGCAATCGCGGATCGTGGTGATGCCATGAGCGATGTATAGCGGCAGCAGCGCCTTGTTCTCTTCCACCAGCGCCGGCCCGCCGCCGAAATGCACGTGCATGTCCCACAGGCCTGGAATCAGGTACTTGCCCTTGGCGTCGATCTGCCGGCTGGCGCTCCACTGGCTGCGTAGCTGCGCATCGGGACCGACCGCGACGATGTCCTCGCCACGGATGACCACGCTCTGCCCGGGCACGCTGCGTGCGTGCTCGACATCGACCACCGTGGCGTTGCGGATCAGCAGATCGGCGCGCTCGGCGGCAGACGCCGACAGCGGTGCAACGGCAAGAAGGACGGCAAGGGACAACGGATGGGAACGGAACATGGACGGCATCCTGGTGGGCACGGCAGCGTGCGGGTGGAAGGGGCGGGTGTCAGCGCGTCGCGCCATGCTGGCGCAGCAGGGTTTCGATGTTGGTGTAGCCGCGTTGCTTGGCATGCGCCAGCGGCGTTACGCCGTCGCCATCGGCAAGCTCGGGGTTGGCGCCGGCGTCCAGCAGCAGCTGTACGATCTGCACGTGACGCGGGCCCCCATCGCCAAGCAGGATCGCCTCCAGCAGTGCAGTCCAGTGCAGGCGGTTGACATGATCCACGGCCACGCCGGCGCGCAGCAGCGTACGCACGGTGGCGACGTGGCCGCGTTCGGCCGCAGGAATCAGCGCGGTACCGCCATAGCGGTTGGTGCTGCGCAGGTCTGCACCGTGGGCGAGCGTCAGCGCCAGGATCTCATCCAGGCCGCGCGCGCCGGCATACAGGTACGCGCTGTCCTGCATCGCGTCCTTGGCATTGACGTCGGCACCGGCCTCGATCAGTTCCCGCGCCGCGTCCACGCTGTTGCCGTGGGTGGCCAGCAGCAGGGCCGTGCGGCCCTGGCCGTCACGCGCCTCCAGATCAGCACCCGCATCCAGTGCCTCGCGCACGGCGCGGGCATCACCGCGGCTGGCGGCATCGCGCAGCTGCGCATCGGCGTCGCTTCGGGAAGTCGCCGTACACGCCGGGATGACCATGGCCAGCAGGCACAGCAGCAGCATACGGGCCAATGCCGAACGGCGCTGCCGGGAGCGAGGGTGGTGCATCGTGACTCTCCTCATGCGCAATGGCGCCGACCATTGCCGGCCCCTGCCCTGCATGGTAGAAGTCGGCACGGGTATCCAGAAGTGAAATGTTCAAATGCAAGACAGTGCCAAATCGAATAGAACAGTGTTCGAACTGGACCTGCTGCGGGCCCTGGTGATGGTCGCCGACTGTGGCAGCTTCACCACCGCGGCTACCCGCCTGCATTCAACCCAGTCCACGGTCAGCCAGAAGATCCGCCGCTTGGAGGAGCTTGCCGGCCACCGCCTGCTTGAACGCGGCCACCGCGACGTGCATCCCACCGACGCCGGGCACACCCTGCTGGGCTATGCCCGGCGCATGCTGGATCTGAACGAGGAACTGGCCCAGGCCTTGGCCGGCGCCACCGTGGAGACCGCGGTGCGCATCGGCGTGCCGGAGGACTTCGTGAACCCGCAGACCACGCGCATGCTGGCCGCCTTCAGTCGCCGCCACCCGCAGGTCAAGCTGGAAATCAGCAGCGGCCTCAGCCGTGATCTGGCCCATGGCTTCGACCATGGCGAGCTGGACCTGGTGCTCGTCAAGCAGCGTCGCAACACCCGCCAGGCTGTGCACTGCCGGCGCGAACCGATGCATTGGATCGACAGCCTGCGCAGCAGCAGCCTGCAGCAGGACCCGCTGCCACTGGTCACCTTCCCGCCGCGCGGGCTGTACCGCGACGAGATGATCCAGGCCGTCGAGGCCTTGGGCCTGCGCTGGCGCATCGCGTTCACCAGTTCCTCGCTGAGCGGCATCCAGGGCGCGGTGGCCGACGGCATCGGCATCAGCCTGCTGCCGCGGCGCGCGGTCAACCGCGAACACCGCATCATCGATGGGCAGCGCGACCTGCCCCTTGTCGACAACTACGAGATCGGCCTGCTGCATCGCGCCGATGCCGATGATGCGGTGCGTGCGCTGGCCAGTGAGTTGTGGCGACAGGTGCAGCGCGAGCCGGAATAGTCGGCAGGGCTGCGCCCTGCACCGCATTGGTAGTGCCGGCCGCTGGCCGGCAACCTCAACGGCAACGGCAACAGCTGGTTTCCTGTGGGGTGGCGGGGTGGCATGGCCTGCTCTTGGTAGGTGTCGACCTTGGTCGACCAGTAGATCCACGCCACGCGTGGATGCTTTTCGAGATATTCGATTTCCAATGGAGATTCATCCACGCATGGCGTGGATCTGCTGGTCAGCGGGAACCTGTCGGAGGCGGTGCGGTGTCGGATTGCGGGGCATCCGCGCCATGGATGGCGCGGCTGAGCCTACAAGGACGTACTTGCGGCGTCCCCGCAATCCGACACCGCACCGCCCTACCTCAGAATGCCGCTGTTGCTTCGGCTGTTGCTGTTGAAGTTGCCGGCCAGCGGCCGGCACTACCAGGTGCTACCGGGCTCGGCCCGGCCGCTACAGCCAGCGACCGTCGACCACCACGCGTCGCTCGGCCGGCACTGCGGCCACCGCCGCCGGGCCATGGTCGGCACGCACCGCCACGAAGGTGGCCGGACGACCTTCTGCAATGCCGTACTGCGGCAACCCGATCACCTCCGCCGCATGGGTGGTGACCATGTCCAGCGCCAGCATCAGGTCCGCATCGGTGTAGAAGCCCGACCGATAGCCCAGCAGCATCGCCCGCTGCAGCAGGTCGCCATTGCCATAGGGCCACCAGCAGTCACGGATGTTGTCGTTGCCGGCGAACACGCGCACACCGGCGTCGTGCAGAGCACGCAGCGGCGGGAACGGATGGTCGCCCGGCGCATTGCTCATGATCGCTACGCCTGCGGCAGCCAAGGCCTCACCCACCTGCAGCGCCCGCGCCAACGGCACCTCGCCCAGCGCATAGGCGTGACTGACCGCCACCCTGCCCTGCAGGCCCGCCGCGCGTGTGCGCGCGGCGATCCGCAGCAGCTGCGCCAGGCCGGTCTCGCCCGGCTCGTGCAGATGGATGTCCAGACGCACGCCATAGCGCTCGGCCAGCCCGAACAACAACGCAAGCTGGCCTTCGGCATCCCCGTCCAGCGTGCTCGGGTCGATGCCTCCAAGCACCTCCACCCCGGCAGCAATCGCCTGTTCCAGAATGGCCGCCGTACCCGGGCACGACATCACGCCCGCCTGTGGGAATGCCACCCACTGGATGCGCATGATGTCGGCACAACGCAGCGCCGCTTCACGCACCGCCTCCAGGTGACGCAGGCCGGTGCTGCCATCGATGTCAACGTGGCACCGCATCGCCACCGTACCGAATCCGCTGCACTGGCGGATCAGGGCCTCGGCACGATCGGCCATGGGTGCGGCGGTGGCAATCGCGGCCTTTTCCACTGCCAGACGCTCGCGCAGGCTGTTCACCGGCTGATGCGGGTGCCAGCGGTCGCCGACGAAACTCTTGTCCAGGTGGATATGGCCGTCGACCAGTCCAGGCAGCAGGGTAAAGCCGGTCAGATCGACGCTTTCGGCTCCCTGTGCTGCTGCATTGTCGCCATTGATGCCGACAAACCGGCCATCACGGATGTGGAAATGCAGCGGGGCACCGTCGCGATCGACGCCACCATGGACGAACTGCAGGGTCATCAGGTTCTCCCGGAAAGCCAACACTGGCGCCATCCTGCCCGCCGCCGCGTCCATCGGCCAACGAAATATCTGCATGCCATGCATTCACCGGCACGATGAATCCCGTCCGCGACCGTGCGCCGCAGGGACGCCGGATACACGCCTGAACGGGTAACATGGGCACCTGTTTCCGCTGTGATGCCGCATGGGCCCGTCCGACCGCCACGATCGTCTTCGCCGCTGGCAGGCCGCGTCCCTGCTGGCCGCTGCCCCGATCGCCAGCCTGTCCGCCACCGATGCCAGCGCCAGCGCGCCCCTGCAGGCGCCGCCGGGCCAGCAGCGGATTGCCTCCGCCGCGCTGGTGGAGGTACTGCACCAGCGCGTGCTGGCCGGCCAGAGCGCCACCGCCACCCTGGAAAGCTGGTGCGCCGAGCACGGCCTGGCCGAGCAGGCCCGGGTCCGTGCCGTGCGTGTGCACGGCCAGGACAAGACCGCGCCGGCCGACGTGCTGCAGGCCCTGGGCGCCACTGCCTCCACGCCCCTGCGTTACCGGCGCGTGCAGCTGGCCTGCGGCAGCCGCGTGCTGTCCGAGGCCGACAACTGGTACCTGCCCGACCATCTCAGCCCGGCCATGAACCAGGTCCTGGACACGACCGACGAACCGTTCGGCCGCGTGGTCGGTCCGCTCGGCTTCCAGCGCCAGACCGTGACCGACCAGACGTTCTGGCCGCCGCGCGGCGATGGCGACCATGGAGTGATCCTGGAAGTGCGCGCGCTGCTGCGCGACCGCCAGCAGCAGCCTTTCAGCTACGTCATCGAGTCGTACCTGGTGCAGGCGCTGCCGTAATGTTTCATCCGCCCGGCATGTCCCGACCTACTGGGTGGTGATGCCGTTGGCAGCCGGATCGGTGGAGAACACGAAGCGTCCCGAATGCAGGTTCCGGCCCAGGGTGTACTCGGCCGTTGCGAATGCATAGACGGGAGGCGTGTTGCCCTTCCCGAAGGAGCGCGCCCAGGCGCTGAAACCGTCTTCGGTCCGGCTGCGGATCTCGCCGAGGCACAAGCTGTAGCCGCATGCGAACGAGACCACGTCCGTATTCCCGTCCAGCGCCGCAGTCACCGCTGACCTGTACAGCCCGGTCAGATCCTGTGCTTCCGGTTGGCGTGCGGCATCCTGCTCGAATTGGCTGACCGCCTGTGCGAATGCTCTGTTGGAACCGACCACCGCATGGAATCGTTCAACGGACATCGCCCCCTCACTCAACAGGCTGCGCTCGCCGGTGAGGAACGTTCCTTCCGCTGGCTTGGCCGCCGCAGCAATGACTGCAGACCCGGGCGAAGCGGGAGCGGTGTGCAGGGATGTTGCAGCATCGCGTATCCGTGTTGCTGCCTCAACCCGGTCGGCAGGCGCCATCGTGGCATCCTGGGCAGCGGCTGCCGGTGCTTCTTCTTTGCTGCTGCAGCCCGCGACTGCGAGCACCACAACCATCAGATGACGAACGTCCATGCGTTGTTTCCTCCCTGCTGATTGGGTGAGCATGCCATTGCTTGGCGCTGGAAGCGAAGTGCCACACAAAGAAAGGCCCGGCAATGCCGGGCCTTTCGTTTTGCATCGCTTAACGGAACCGGTAATCCAGCTGCACCCAGAACTGACGGCCATACGGGTCGTAGTTGCCGACCGGATAGAACGGCCAACCGCCACCGTTCTTGTCTGCCGGCGGGCGGCTGTCGCGCAGGTTGTTGACGATCACGCCAACCGACAGGTTTTCGCCGAACTGGCGGAACACGCTGGCGTTGTAGGTCATGTACGGTGCGATGCGGCCACTGCCATCGGTCTTGGGCAGCGAACCGAAACGGTTGCCATACAGCGTCGTGGTCCAGTCGCCCTGGTTCCAGGTGATGCTGCCATTGGCCTTGCTGCGCCACTGGTAGTCATCCAGCGAATTGCGGATGTCGCGCACTTCGTCATCGGCGAACTGCTTGTACTCATGCTCCAGCACCAGGGTGTAGGCCAGGCGCGTGGTGAAGCGGCCATAGCGACCCGCATCGAAGCGCCAGTTGCCCTTCAGGTCTATGCCGCGCACCGACTCCGATGCCGCATTGATCGGGTTGATCAGTACGCGGGTCACCTGGTCCGGCTGCACGGTGGCAGTGGAGGGGTTGCGGATCACCCGCGAAAGCGCGTCCTGGCACAGCGACGAGCTGATGTCGCGCGTTTCGCCGCCGAGGGTGCGGCCCAGCCGGCAATCGGCCTCATCACGCAGGATGCGGCTGGTGTCGAGGCTGGTCACTTCGTTGTCGATGCGGATGTCGTAGTAGTCGGCGCTGAAATCCAGCCCGGACAGTGGCGACCAGACCACGCCGAAGCCATACGACTTGGCCGACTCGGGCTGCAGCTGCGGGTTGGCGCGGTTGCTGTAGTCGATCGACAGGCCGTTGTAGTCGCAGTTGTCATACGACTGGCCGGCGGTGCGGCAGCGCCAGTAGTCGGTCATGCCGGGGTTGTAGCCTCGGGTCTCGGTGGCGAACACATAGTTCATGTCCGGCGCACGGAAGCTGGTGGCCGCGGTGCCGCGGATCAGCAGGCTTTCGATCGGACGGAATTCGACACCGAAGCTCCAGGTCGCCTTGCCGATATGCTCGCCGCCGGCGCGGTACTGGTCGTAGCGACCTGCCAGGGTGGTGGTCAGCGACTGCAGCAACGGCAGCTGCAGTTCAACACCGGCCGCATAGCGGTCACGTTCGCCACCAGCACCGATGCCGGCGCTGGTGTTCCAGAATTCGCCGGTGCCCAAGCGCGGGTCCGGGCGATTGCGGTAGCCCTGGCTGCCCGCTTCGACCACCGCGGCCAATGCGGCATCGCCACCGGACAACGCGAACAGGCGGCCGTTGACCGTCGCGCTGAAGGTCTGCAGCCACGCGGCATTGCGGCTCTCCTGGTAGTCGGACAGGCGGCCGTACTCATCGGGCGTCAACGGCTGGAACAGGCGCGCAGGGTCTGGTGCATAGACCTCCACGCCGTTGCGCACGCCCAGCTGCGGGCCCAGCAGGTACTCGTTGATGCCGGCCAGCAGCACCGGGCGGCGCGTGCGGTTCTCGTAGCGCGAGCGGCTGTAGACGGCCTCGTAGTCCCAGCCGCTGTCGCCGATCTGGCCACGCGCACCGACGTTGAACGACCACGAGTTTTCCAGGAAGCGATTGGCATTGCGCGGCAGGCCGCCGATTTCCTCCGGCGCGAAGCGGCGGTACCAGCTCTCCAGGTTGCCCGTGTTCTGGTTGTAGAAGTAGTTGCGTGACGAGGTCCAGGTGGGCGCACGGGTATTGTTGTTGATCCGTGCGCTGCCCAGCGCGACATCCGCAAACAGGTCGGTGGTCTCGTTGACGTGGAAGGTCAGCAGGCCGTAACCGTTGAGGTTGCGCTTCTCGGTCTGCACGGTCCAGTAACTGGCAGCGGCTTCGTTGCTGCCGCAGTACCAGCCCTGGCGCGGGTTGTTGGCGCGCAGCACGCTGCCACCGTAGATGGACGAAGCCGCATCGCAGCCGGCGGCGCCCGGATCGATGTTGCGACCGGTGGCTGCATTGCGACGATAGGCGACGGCCGTCGGCTGCGGCGCCTTGCCGGTGGGGTCATCGTCCAGCGAATCCATGAAATCGCGCTGGCGCGCGTGGATCGCCTTGCGCACGTCCAGTTCGAAGCCGAACAGGCCTTCCCAGCGGTCGCCCGAGCTGCCTCCCACCACCTGCACGCGCTGGTTGTCACCACCGCCCTGCTGGGTGCCGCCGGCACGCACGTTGACGTCCACGCCGTCGAAGCGGTCCTTGAGGATGATGTTGACCACGCCGGCGATGGCATCGGAGCCATACACCGCAGACGCCCCCGCAGCCAGCACCTCGATGCGCTCGATCAGCGCACTGGGGATGTTGGCCAGGTTGACCACGTTCACCGAGCCTTCGTAGGCCAGCGGATAGTCGGCCTGGCGTCGGCCGTTGACCAGCACCAGCGTGCGGTTCGGGCCCAGGCCACGCAGGTTGATGGTGTTCGCCGCCGGGGTGAAGGTATTGCCGAAGTCCTCGCCCTGCACGTTGCCGGTGTTCTCGGTGAGCGCGCTCAACGCATCGAATGCATTGCGATAGCCCTGCGCATCGATCTGCTCGCGGCTGATCACCGTGACCGGCGACGGCCCCTCGACACTGGCACGCGGGATGCGCGAGCCGGTGACCTTCACTTCCTGCAATGAGGTGGGTGCGCTTTCCTGCGCGAAGGCCGGCAACGAGGCCAGCATCAGGGACGACAAGGCAAGCACCAGCGGACGCGGGCGCAGCGCCAGGGAAGAGGCGGACATGGGCTACCTGGGGGAGTTGGGCGGGTGGTCCGGGGCGCTGGCGACGGTGTGCGCATAACGATCCCGTAACGAAAGTGTCCTGAACGGATGGTTGCAACGGAAATGACCAGGCTTGATGGCGTTATGCCTGAACCGAATCAGACCGCAGCCAGCGACCGCGCCGCATTTGCAACTTCTTTCATTGTTCCCCCTCGCCGGCCTGCGGCATCGTCGCACCCCATGAACCGGTATTTCCCTACTTCCCTGCCACCGCTGCGACCGGTGCTGCGCCGCCACCTCCTGCTGCTCCAGCACGGGCCTGTGGTGCTGCGGCCGTTGCAGCGTTCAGACCTTTCCGCCTGGCGTCACCACTATCGTCAGGTCGAACGCAGCGGCAACCCGCCTGACCATTTCGATGCCGAAGCCCATTTCCTCTGCGGTGTTCAGCGTTCGCAGCTGCAACACGACAACGATCAGCTGCTGCTGGGCAGCTTCGACGCAGCGGGTGAGCTGCTGGACCAGTTGAACCTGCGCCTGCATTGCGCGCATGCGCGCAGCGTTGAACTGCGTTGGCTGCATGCCGCAGGCTGTCCCCAGCGGCGGCAGCTGCACGCTTCGTTGCAGGCGCTGTGCACGTTCCTGTTCGAACAGGTGGGGATCCGTCGCCTGTTCGTACTGCTACCGCCCGATGCAGGCAGCGCGCTGGTCGCTACCCTGCAGGCGATCGGCTTCGAGCGCGAAGGCCTGCTGCGCGACCACCACCTGGATGTCGAAGGCTGGCAGGACCGCCAGCTCTACGCCCTGACAGCCCCTGCCTGGCTGCAACGGCAGTCAGCAGAGAACTAGCGCACCCGCTCCAGCGAAGCATCCGCGCCGGTCAACACGCTGCAGGCATGGTCCTGCAGCTCCTCGGCGCTGGCATCGTTGTCGCTGCCGGGATCCAGCTGCGTGGCCAGCAGGATGAAACCCGGCGCGCCATGCACGTCCTCGTGCCCCGCCACCAGCAGGCTCCATTGGCCAACCCTGTCCACACCGCTCAGGCCATAGGCCAGCAGGTTGAGGGGATTGGCAGTCAACGCCTCGCCCGGCAGCAACCGCGCCTGGTATTGATGGCCGCGCAGCCTTACCGGCAGCGGTGCCCACTGCGCGCCGAGGGCCGCGCGATTGTCTTCCAGCGCCCGCAGCACGTCGGCGCGCAGGCAATCGACGTGGATGTGCAGCTGGTGCTGTGAACGTCCATGCGGCGAGTTCAATGCCAGGCTGGCGACGCTGCGCGGCAACCGCTGGCCAAGTGCCTGCTCGGTACGAGCGCGGGCCTGCCAGGCGGCAGCAAAGTAATTGGGTGCCCCGCGCCGGTACAACGCGGGACTTTCGATGCCACTGACCTTGTCCAGTGGCATCAGCAGGAACTGATAGCGGCCGTGCGCGTCCTTGACCAGCACATCGCGGTGATCAACGGCCGGGCGCACCTGCAGGCAATCGCCGCGTGGCGACTGTGCGCCCTGGCAATCACGTTCGATCAGGCGCCACAGCGCATCCGAATGGGCCGGTGGCGGCGCAGGGGGCACGCTGGCACAACCGGCCAGCAACAGCAGGGGCAGCAACAGAAATCGCACGGCAACAACTCGCAGGATCAGGCGCGCAGGCAGCGCCGCGCGCCATTCTAGCCAGTGGGATGTGGCAATCAGTAGGTGCCGAACGGCACTTCAACCACGACCGGGTCGCCGGCAGGCAGCACCTGCAGGGTGTACCGGTCCAGTGCGCCGTCATCATCGGCCAGCGGCTGGCGGTGGAACTGCAGGCGATAATGGCCCTCGCCCACGCGCACCTCGGTGCCGTCGGCAGCCAGCGCGGCAGCGTCGGGCAGCAGCAGCCCGCCCAGGTCGCTGTAGGCACCGGCAACATCGGCGAAACCATAATCGGCCAGTTCATCCACCCGCTGCATCGCATAGACATGCGGCAGATACGGGCGCGCCGGGCTGCGGCCGTTGCTCAGATCGGTCACCCCGGCCTGCGGCAGGTGGTACTGCTCGCGAAGCGCGGCAACACCCAGCGACTCGCTGGCCACCTGCAGGCAGCACACCGTGCGCTTGCCTTCACGGTCGAGGATGGCGAAGCGATCACCACGGGTTGCGGCCTGCGGCAGCATCGCGAACGCCAGGTTGCGCTGCGCCGGCTGGTATCCGGCTTCGGTCTGCAGGTTGCGCCAGCCACCAAATACCGGCGCTTCGGCCGCCGGCGCTGGCGTCGGTTCGGCAGCCATGGCTGCCACTGCCATGCAGAGCAACGACAGCACTGCCGTCGCCTTCACTGCGTTCTGCCTGCCACGGAAACTGCCTGACCTCATACCGGACCCAACACCTGCACCGGAGTGGCCCGGCCTGCCCGCCGGCACGTTGCCGGCAACGCCGGCCACTATGCAGTGCGGCGGCCGCGCGGGCAATGACCCGAACGCTGCCGGGTTTCGCGCGGTCAGTGCTATCGTGCCGCCAATCCCCTGCGCAGGAGCGCCCGCATGACCATCCGCCTGACTCTGTTGCTGCCCGCCTCGGCCTTGTTGCTGTCGGCCTGTGTCAGCACTCCCGGCCCGGAGGTCAAGGGCAGTGGCCGCTGCGATGCCAGCCAGCTGGGCTGGGCCATCGGCCAGCCGGCCAACGAGCCGAACATCCGCCGCCTGTCCAGCGAAAGCGGCGCCGGCATGGTCAACCCCATCGGCCCGGCCACCATCACCACCAAGGACATCCGCCAGGACCGCCTGCGCGTGTTCGTGGACAAGGACAACATCATCACCGCCACCCGCTGCGAGTAAGCGCGTCACGGCCGTTGCGCAGAGCCGGGCATGCGTCCGGCTCCATGGCTCAGGGCTCGGTGTAGGCCGAGCACTCCGGCAGCGGCTGGTCCGGCTGGTACGCCCCTGACGTGAAGCGGAAGATGCGCGTGTAGCTGCATTGCGCATCCTGTTCGGTGCGCAGGTCCTTCTTCGTCAACCGCCCTTTGGCCAGCGAATCCCGCTGCGGTGATACCCCGGCCGGATAGTTGGTGGCCCCGGTCTGGTAGCGCAGTACGGGCATGTCCTGCGCTTCGGTTGCCAGCGCAAGTTCCGCATCGAAGCTGTACTCGTCATGGCAGGCGCCGGCGCGCTGATCAAAATCGCGCTCGCTGAAACAGGCCCGGATCATCTTGTTGGCCGACCACGCAACGGACAGCACGTCGGCGTCCACCTGGATGCCATCGTCGAGATGACGGATGCGCGCCAGGTGCAGGGTCGATGCTCTGGCACCGCCGCCGGAATACATCGCACGGGCCTCCACCAGACCGCCGACGAGCACGTTCTGCAATGCGGCCTGTT
Organism: Stenotrophomonas sp. RIT309; assembly: GCF_000632045.1. NCBI lineage: Bacteria > Pseudomonadati > Pseudomonadota > Gammaproteobacteria > Lysobacterales > Lysobacteraceae > Stenotrophomonas > Stenotrophomonas sp. RIT309. The sequence goes on along the minus strand of NZ_JFYS01000005.1, from coordinate 45,368 downwards.
GTGGATCGGCCACGGCCTGGCCTGCCCCGGCGCCGGGAGCCAGGCGCACGATGAAGGGCCAGACCCGCAGGTCGCCATCGTCAACCACGTCGATGGGCACGTAGCGCATCTGCGGCTCGCCTTCAGCATCCGCGCGCTCGGCAACTTCCAGCGAGGCCGGCTGGCTTTCGCCCGCTGAAGGCAGCGCCTGCACGCACCACTGGCCATCAGCAGTGCAGTAGCGCTCCGGGCCGTCCGGTCCCTGCCCGCCCTGCAGCAGCAGCGTCTCCAGCCGGTTGCCTGCCGCGTCCCGTTGAACGGGCGCAACGTCCGCCGCTGCAGGCAACGACGATGCCAGCAGCAGTACAGACAGCAGCGCGTAAGCCATGCGCGTGGAAACCATGATCATCCTGTGCGCACCGGCACGTCCTTGCGAGGGGCCGATGGTAGCGCAGGCGCCACGTTGCGGCTCAATGCCCGTCGCAGTCGCAGCTGCCCCAGCCTCTCGCCTTCGACGTCTGGCCGATGCCGGGGTTGAAGGTATTGCTCGGGTCCAGCGTGCGGTAGAAGCCGGCCAGCGCCAGCTTGGCCGGATACAGGTGGCCGACGTTGTGCTCGGCCGGGTATTCCGCGCCGCGCTGGTCCAGCAACGCCCACATCGCATGCTCGATGGCCATCGGATCTTCACCCTTGCGCGCGATGTAGTCCTGGTGGAACACATGGCACAGGAAATGGCCGTAGTACAGCTTGTGCAGCAGGCGCCCATCGATATCGGCCGGCAGCTGCTCGAACCAGTCGGCGTCATCGCGGCGCAGCGCAATGTCCAGCGCGACGATGTCCTGCACCTGCCGGCGGTGCACTTCGCGGTAGCGCACCGCCGCACCGGCCACCGCGAAGCGATGCAGGAAGGCCTTGCGTCCTTCGTCCGCCGTGCAAGGGAAGTAGCCGCCTTCGTGGTCGTTGAAGAAGCCGCGCAGCCAGGCCTCGGTGGCAGCCGCATCCTGTGCGGAAACCTTCAGCAGCAGATGATGCTCGTAACGCTGGCGGAACTCGCCCATGCGCTTGGGCAGGTGCGAAGGCAGCAGTCCGGTCAGCAGTTGCATCATGCGGTCGGTGACACCGCGCAGGCCCAGCCGTTCAAACCAGCCATCAACCCGGCTCTTCAGTGCGAATGCGGCCGGAACGCGCGCGGTACCGAGCTTGTCGATCAGCAGGAAACTGTCCTTGCCGTAGCGCTCGCCGATGTCATACGCATCACGGTGGATGTACTCGCCGGCGATGGGCAGGCGCTCGAAGCCGGTCAGCAGCTGGCGGCGGATCGCGGTCAGGCTGTCGGTGCGGTTGCTGCCTATATAGAAGACCTCGGCGGCCTCCTTCTCGAAGGTATCCAGGCGCACGGCGAACACCGCCAGCTTGCCGGCAGATCCGGCCGCCTCGAAATGGCGGCTGGGGTCGGCGTTGAAGCGTGCCGGGGTATCGGCATCGACCTTGCGCACTTCCTCGGCATAACGCGGATCGGAGGCGGCACGGCCATCACCGTCGCTGACATCGGCGGCGCTGTAGTCACCGCTCTGCAGGCGTTGCAGGATCTGCTCGGGCGTGTCGCCCAGCGCGATGCCCAGATGGTTGACCAGTTGCAGTTCACCCCGCGCGTCGACCTGCGCATACAGCGCCAGTTCGGTATAGGCCGGGCCGCGGCGCACCAGCGCGCCACCGGAGTTGTTGCAGATGCCGCCCAGCACCGAGGCGCCGATGCACGACGAGCCGATCACCGAGTGCGGCTCGCGGCCCAGTGGCGCCAGCGTCTGCTCCAGCCGGTCCAGCGTCGCGCCGGGCAGGCACAGCACCTGGCGGCCTTCATTCAACAGCTGGATGCCGGTCAGGCGCAGGGTGCTGACCAGCACGATCGGCCGGCCGTAGTCGTCGCCGTCCGGGGTGGAACCGCCGGTCAGGCCGGTATTGGCCGCCTGCAGGATGATCGCGGCCCCGCCCTGCACCGCGGCCTGCAGCACGTTCCACAGTTGCAGCAGCGTGCCCGGGCGCACCACTGCCAGTACCGGGCCATCACCGAAGCGATAGCCGCGACGGAAGCGACGGGTGGCCTTGTCGCCGGTCAGTACGTGGCGGTCCCCCACCGCGGCACGCAACTGTTCCAGCACCGTGTTGCGATCACTCATGGCAGGCGCACCAGCGAATCACGGCCGATGTCGGCAATGCGATGCGCGCCGGTCAGGGTCATCGCCACGCGCATTTCCTTGGCGATCAGGTCCAGCAGGTTGGCCACGCCGGCCTCGCCCTGCGCGGCAAGAGCGTAGACAAACGCGCGGCCCAGCAGCACGGTGTCGGCGCCCAGCGCCAGCATGCGCACCACGTCCAGGCCGGTGCGGATGCCCGAATCGGCGAGGATCTTCAGGTCACCCTGCACGGCGTCGGCAATGGCCGGCAACGCCCGAGCGGTGGACAGCACGCCATCGAGCTGGCGGCCGCCATGGTTGGAGACCACGATGCCATCGGCGCCGAACGCGACCGCATCACGCGCATCGTCCGGGTCGAGGATGCCCTTGATCACCATCGGGCCTTTCCAGAACTCACGGATCCACTCCAGGTCCTTCCACGAAATGGACGGATCGAAGTTGCTGCCCAGCCAGCCGATGTAGTCCTCCAGGCCCGTTGGGTTGCCACGGTAGGTGGAGATGTTGCCGAGGTCATGCGGGCGTCCGCGCAGGCCCACGTCCCACGCCCAGCGCGGATGGGTGATGGCCTGGCCGATGCGGCGCATTGCAGCGTTCGGACCACTCATGCCCGAGTGTGCGTCGCGATAGCGCGCGCCCGGCACCGGCATGTCGACAGTGAATACCAGGGTGGTTACACCGGCCGCCTGCGCGCGCTCCAGCGCATTGCGCATGAAACCGCGATCGCGCAGCACGTACAGCTGGAACCACATCGGGCGCTGGATCGCCGGGACGACTTCTTCGATCGGGCACACCGACACCGTGGAAAGCGTGAACGGAATGCCGCGGCTGTCGGCTGCACGCGCGGCCTGCACTTCGCCGCGACGGGCATACATGCCGGTCAAGCCGACCGGTGCCAGTGCCACCGGCATCGCCAGCTTCTCGCCGAACAGCTCGGTTTCCAGGCTCAGGCCGGACATGTTGCGCAGGACGCGCTGGCGCAGCGCGATGTCGGACAGATCGGATACGTTGCGCTTCAGCGTGTGCTCGGCATACGCGCCACCATCGATGTAGTGGAACAGGAACGGCGGCAGCCGGCGTTCGGCTGCGGCACGGTAATCGGTGGAGGCGGAGATGATCATGGGGTCAACCGTGTGGGGAAGGTAGACGCGAAGCCCGCGCACGCCGGGCTTCGTTGTCATCGAGGGTGCGCAGCGTGGTGTGCACGAACTCGAGGTGGGCATGCGCGGCGGCGCGCGCACGTTCGGGGTCGCCGGCCAGCACCGCATCCATCATTTCGCGATGCTGGTCGGACAGCGGCGAGAAGGTCCTGGCCGAGGTGTAGAGCTTTTCGCGGCTCTGCGAGATATTGGTCTGCAGCAGTTCGAACAGGCCGCGCATCACCTGCAGCAATACCAGGTTGTGCGAGGCCTCGGCGATGGACAGGTGGAAGGCCGCATCGGCCTGCGCCTCACCGGCGGGGTCGTCCTTGCCATGCGCATCCATCATGGTCTGGAACGCCTGGGCGATGCGCGCGCGGTCCTCGTCGGTGGCGCGCAGCGCGGCGTGCCAGGCCGTGGCGCCTTCCAGCGCGTGGCGGATTTCCAGCACATCGAAGCGGTATTCCGGGTCCCCCTGGAACAGCGGCAGGTACGGCACCAGCGGTTCATCCAGCGCCTGCCGCGCACGTGCGGCGGGCTCGCTCACGTAAGTGCCACCGCCTACCCGCGCGGTCAGCAGACCATGGCTGGACAACTGCGCGATGGCCTCGCGCAGCGCGGTGCGCGAGACCCCCAGCTGAACGGCCAGCGTGCGCTCGGCCGGCAGCCTGTCGCCCGGCTGCAACTGCTGTTCCTGCACCAGCGCACGCAGCTGCGCGGCCACCTTGTCCGAAACCCGTTGTGTGCTCATGGCGCCATTGTGGCCCGAAGCACGCCGCTGTTGGTCGGCCTGTACTGCATGGCTCAGGGAATCATCCAGGTCAACCAGTAGGCCTGGGCCAGGGTGATCAGGCCGACCATCGTGGTGAAGATCAGGCTGTGCTTGACGGTGAAGCGGAACAGGTCCGACTCCTTGCCGGCCAGGCCCACCGCCGCGCAGGCAATGGCAATGGACTGCGGCGAGATCATCTTGCCGGTGACGCCGCCAGTGGTGTTGGCCGCTACCAGCAGCACGTCGGACACGCCGATCTGCTGGGCGGTGGTCGCCTGCAGCGCCGAGAACAGTGCATTGGACGAGGTATCCGAACCGGTCAGGAACACGCCCAGCCAGCCCAGGAACGGCGAGAAGAACGGGAACGCCTTGCCGGTGTGCGCCAGTGCCAGCGCCAGCGTTGCCGACAGCCCCGAATAGTTGGCGATGAAGGCGAACGCCAGCACCATGCCGATCGAAAAGATCGGCATGCGCAGTTCGCGCACGGTTTCAGCGAAGGTCTGCAGCGCCGAGCGCGCCGGCATGCGCAGGGCGATGATCGCAATGATTGCGGCAAGGATGATCGAGGTACCCGTGGCCGAGAACCAGTCGAACTTGTACACCGCCTCATAGCTCAGCGGCGCATCGACGATCGGCGGCATTTTCTGCACCATCTGGTCCAGGCCCGGCACCGGAATCTTCAATACCCAGCCTTCAAGCGGGCCACCGGCTGCGAACAGCGACTTGAACGGCTTGATGCTCCACACGGTGACCATCGCAGTGAGGATCAGGAACGGCGACCACGCCTTGGCGATCTGGCCGACGCTGTGGCGCGGCGCCTCCATTGCCTGTGCGGCCGCCTCAGCGCTGGTTTCGGTATCGAAGCGGAAGATCCGTACCGGCTTCCAGCGGCGCAGGAACAGGGTCAGGCAGACCAGCGACGCCAGCGAGGCGGTGATGTCCGGTAGTTCCGGGCCGATGAAGTTGGAGGTCAGGTACTGGGCGATGGCGAACGAACCGCCGGCCACCAGCACCGCCGGCCAGGTTTCCTTGATGCCGCGCCAGCCGTCCATGATCGCCATGATCCAGAACAGCACGATGACAGTCAGGAACGGCAGCTGGCGGCCGGCCATCTGGCCGATCTCGAAGGCATCCAGGCCGGTCACCTGCCCCGCCACGATGATCGGGATGCCCATCGCGCCGAACGCCACCGGCGCGGTGTTGACGATCAGGCACAGGCCGGCCGCATACAGCGGCTTGAAGCCCAGCCCGACCAGCAGCGCGGCGGTGATCGCCACCGGCGCACCGAACCCGGCTGCACCTTCCAGGAAGGCACCGAAGGCAAAGCCGACCATCAGCATCTGCAATCGCTGGTCCTCGGTGACCGACAGGATCGAGGCACGGATGATGTCGAACTGGCCGGTCTTGACCGAAACCTTGTACAGGAACACCGCGCCGATGATGATCCAGGCGATCGGCCACAGGCCATAGACGAAGCCGAAGCCGGCCGCGCCCAGCGCCTGCGCCACCGGCATGCGATAGAACAGCAGCGCCACGGCAAGGGCGATGGCCACCGTGATGGTGCCGGCGATCCAACCCTTCATGCGCAGCACGGCCAGGGCGATGAAGAAGAAGGCGATCGGCAGCAGCGCGATCAGGCTCGACAACCACAGGTTGCCGGCGGGGTCGTACACGTGTTGCCAGGGCTGCATAGGGTTCTCGACAGGAACAGGGGGTTCCCCACCGGGTGGGGGCGTCGTGCCCGTCATATATTGGTCGTACCACATTGACCAACAATCGGACCACAGGCGCGAATTGAACCTCCAATCCTGCCGACAGCCTATTAGACCATAGGGCTATACGGAATTATTGGTCGTACCATTTAGCGATTACAGCTTCTTCTCCACCCGCCGTATCAACGCCAGCACCAGCACGCACAGCACGCTGACACCGAGCGCGATCACGTACTTGCCGATGCCCACGGCAATACCGATGGCCGCGGCCATCACCAGCGAACTGGCGGTGGTGAGCCCGCTGACCTGGTCTTCGCGATTGCCGCGCAGGATGGTGCCGGCGGCAACGAAGCCCACGCAGGCCACCACCGCTTCGATCAATCGCACCGGGTCGACCTGCAGCAGATCGCGGTAGCGTTCCTGCTGGAAGTGTTCGGCCACCGAATCACCGAGGCCGACGATCAGCGCAGCGGCACCGGCAATCAGCATGTGCGTGCGCAGGCCGGCAGCGTGCTTGCCCATCTCACGTTCAACGCCCAGCACGCCGCCAAAGACCATGGCGGCGGCCACGCGCAGCAGAATGGACATGTCCTGGGTAAGTTCCATGGGGAGGCTCCGGCAGTTTCCCGGAGCGTTGCCCGGCGGCCGTGGGACGGGGGTGAAGGCGATGGCACGCCCTCTTCACCGGGCGATGCCGCCTTGTTCCATGCAACGGGAGTTGCCGACCAGCGGCCGGCACTACTGCGCCAGGTAACCACCGTCGATGGCGTAGTAGGCACCCGTCGCGAACGAGGCATCGTCGCTGGCCAGCCAGGCGACCAGCGCGGCCACTTCCTGCGGCGTTCCCAAACGCTTGAGTGCATGCCGGCCCTCCAGGGTGGCACGCACTTTGGCGTCCATCTTTTCCAGCAACGGCGTGTTGATGAAGCCCGGGCCCACCGCATTGATGCGGATGCCATCGGCAGCGTGCTCCCATGCAGCCGTCTGGGTCAGGCCGACCACGCCGTGCTTGGCCGCCGCATAGGCGGTCGAACCGGCATACCCGACCTGGCCCAGGATGGAGGCCATGTTGATGATGCTGCCGCCGCTGCCCGCCGTGCGCATCGCCTGGATCTGCGCCCGCTGGCACAGGAACACGCTGGTCAGGTTCACATCGACCACGCGCTTCCAGCCATCAATGGGATAGTCGCCGCTGCTTGCCGCTGGCCCGCCGATGCCAGCGTTATTCACTGCGACATGCACGCCGCCCAGTTCCTTCACCGTGCGCTGCACCGCCGCTTCCACCGCCGCCTCGTCGGTGACATCCAACGCGACACCGATGGCCTCGGCACCCTGGTTGCGCAGCGTGGCCACCGTGGCATCCACCGCATCCTGCTTCAGGTCCCACACCGAAATGCGCGCGCCCGATGCAGCGAGCGTTTCCGCTACCGCCAGGCCGATACCGGATACACCGCCGGTGACGATCGCGGTTTTTCCGTTGAGTCGGTAATCAATCATCTGTGGTCTCCATCTGTTGGGAAATCGATGCGGACAGAACCGTCCGACCTCACCGACACTACGCCCTTCTTCGTGACGAAAGCGCTGCATGCGTGATACTTGCGCGCATGCCCGCCACCTGAGCTCCCATGCGTACAGCCTGCGTTCCACTTTCTGCCGATGCCGAACGGCGGCTGGATACCGATTCCTGCCTGCCTGGCGATCTGTACGAAGTGATGCTCAGCGATGCCACGGTCGATCTGCTGTTCGACAGCGGCTTCCTCACTACCCTCAATACGCGGTTCGGCCTGCTCTTTGACCACTACGAAGACGAATCGATCACCCGTCCCGAGCAGTTACAGTACGCACGCGCATTGCTGCGCGATCTTCAACTTGGCCGTAAATGCCAATCGATTGACCCGTTGGATATCGCATTCGGGCTGGCATTGGAGAAAATGACAGGAATCTATTTCCAACTCTGAAAGCGCAGGACCGATCCGCGCTGCAGGTGCACGATGGAACGTGCGGGCACATCGTCGCCGGCACCCATCATCCATGGTTGAGCGCCGAGCGATGTCCCGATATTTCACGTTTGCCGATTACCGCCGTTTTGGCCAGCGACACGGCTATGACTACCGTGCCGATCCAAGCCACCTGCGCGAAGAACAGTGGGCCGGTCACGGCGACCTGCACGAACAGACCCTGCGCGGCGGCATGAGCCTGCTCGCATCGGATGTGCACAACCGCGTCGCCTACACCGCCACAGCGCACGAACGGCCCGGCCTGGTCATCCGCGTGATGCTGCAGGGCCAGGTCGACGTGCAGGTTCCCAACCGCAGTGACTTCAGCCTGCGCGCAGGCACCGCCGTGACCACCAGCCACCGCGACCATGTGGCAATGGTCGGCGTCCATCCCGGCAATATGCGCCTGCGTGGCATCAGCCTGATGGTGCCAGCCGATCTGGACCCGGACCTGCTGCGGCAACCGCAATTGCAGCGGGCATTGGGTTCACACATGGAATGCAGGCACTGGGCGATTCCGCACGCGATGCTGCCGCCTCTCGCGCAGCTGTTCGACAGCCCCTGGCAGGACGGCCTGGACGCGCTGTGGCGCGAGGGCATTGCCCTGCAGCTGCTGTCCACCGGCCTGCAGGCCGATGATCTGCACGCCGAAGGTGCGCGTGCGCTGCGCAGTGGCCAGCGGGCGCGGCTGGAACGCGTACGGACGTTCCTGCACGACGACCCTGGCCATGCGCACAGCCTGCTGGAACTTGCCCAACTGGCCTGCATGAGCCCCAGCGCACTGCGCCGGCACTTCGTCCAGGAGTATGGCTGCTCGGTGTTCGACTACCTGCACGAACAACGCATGCGACATGCCGAGCAGGGCCTTCGCGAATCCGGCTGGAGCGTGGAACAGGCGGCTGCGGAAACCGGCTATCGGCATCCCAGCAACTTCGCTGCCGCATTCCGCAAGCGCTTCGGGCTGGTGCCCAGCCGCTGGCGCACCGGCCCTTCGAAGGTTGGTTGAAGCACATCTGCCCGGGCAGGTGTCGACCTTGGTCGACACGCTTTCGCGCCACCGCGTTGCCGGCCAGCGGCCGGCACTACCCCATCAGTCCTGCAGGCGATCTGTTCCGGTAGGTGTCGACCTTGGTCGACACTCTCTGAAAGGGATCGCATTCCCGGTACATCTCTGCGCATGTCGCGCATGCCCCTTGCCGCCAAGAATGGGTCACGCCACCGTAGTAGGGCTGACTATAGGGAATCCACGTGGACAACCGGGATCGACCACACACGCCGAATTTCATCCGGAGCATCCAAAGCCCATGGCTGCCCGAGACGGGGGCGCATACAGACGGCCTGCGCAGACTGCAAGCACATTGGGCCGAGGCAGCGATTCCCGAGGACTTCATTGAACTCCTGCGCTGGTCAAACGGCGGGCGCTGCGCGTTCCCTCATGCTTATGTCGACCTATGGTCCATCGCCAGCATCATCGAGCTCAACGACAGCTACCAGGTCCGTCGCTACCTTGGTGATTCCCTGATGGGCATTGGAACGGACGGGGGATCGACACTCATCGCGCTCGATCTCAGCCCGTCCAGTCGCGGACAGATAGCCTCATTCGATCTGGGCGATCTGGATATCAGCCAAGGTAAGCCTATAGCCGAGTCTATTGCCGAACTCTTTTGTAAGTTCGACAGCGGGCAGCTGACTAGCGACAACCTTTATCCTTGAGCGTGAGAATGCCGGCCAACGGCCGGCACTACCACACCCGGCGCTACCGACATCGCGCGACCGGGGTAGCGCCGGGCTGTGCCCGGCGTCATCCCCTCCGTCTCAGTACACCGGCAGTTCGATGTAACTGGCCTGCGCGGCGCTGTGCCATACCCGCTGCGTCGCCTTCTGGTAGTCACCCGGCTTGGCCAGGTAGATGTTCGGCACGTAGGTCTGTGGGTTGCGGTCGTACAGCGGGAACAAGCTGGACTGCACCTGCACCATCACCCGGTGGCCCTTCTGGAAGGTGTGGTTGGCATTGGGCAGGTCGAAACGGTACGGCAGCACCTGGTTGGCCGCCAGCGCCTTGGGGTCGCTGAAGCTCTCGCGGTAGCGGCCACGGAAGATCGCCAGCGACACCGGCAGCTCATAGCCGCCCATCTCCGGTGTCGATGCTTCCTGGTCGGGATACACGTCGATCAGCTTCACCACCCAGTCGCTGTCGGTGCCACTGGTGGACGCCTGCAGGTTCACCACCGGCGTACCTCCGATACGCAGCGGTGCGGTCAACGGCTCGGTGATGAAGGTCAGCACGTCGGGGCGGCCATCGACGAAGCGCTGATCCTTGACCAGCCAGGTCGTCCACATGTCGCGGTCGCCAAAGCGCACCGAACGCGGTACGAACGGCACCGGCTTGGACGGATCAGACACGTATTCCTCGAAGTCGCCCTCGCCCGCCGCCGGCGCCTGGAACGCCAGCTTGCCACCGGCACGCAGGTACAGCGGCTTGCTGTTTGCCGCGCACGCCTTCTCGCAGCTGCGCGGCCAGCCCTGCAGGCGGTCCCAGTGGTTTTCACCGGTGTTGTAGACCAGCACTGGTGGCGTATCGGCCTTCGGCGCGCCATCCACCAGATACTGGTCGAAGAACGGCTTGAGCACGTCGCGGCGGAACTGCAGCGCGGTATCGCCATCGAATTTCAGCGCCCCAAGCTGGCTGCCGTCATAGTTCACCTGGCTGTGCCGCCACGGGCCCATCACCAGGTAGTTGTGGGTGTTGCCGGTATCGCGCCCTTCCATCGCCTGGTAGGCGTGGTTGGCACCCCACATGTCTTCTTGGTCCCACAGGCCCTGCAGCCACATGGTCGGCACCTTCAGCGGCGTCTTCGCCATCACCGCATCCAGCGCCTGGCCCTGCCAGAACGCATCGTATGCGGGGTGCTGTACCAGCTTTTTCCACCAGGTCAGCTGGTCCACGCCGGTAAAGCGCGCGTAGTCACCGGCCGAGCCGATGCGCAGGAAAGTGCTGTAATCGTCGTAGCCCAGCGACGGCAGCGGCGTGCCCTTGCCCCGCTTCTCGGTCTGCATCGCGAAGTAGTTGAAATTGACCTGGCGGAAGGCGCCGTAGTTGAGCCAGTCGTCACCCATCCAGCCATCGACCATCGGGCTCTGCGGCGCGGCCACCTTCAGTGCAGGGTGCGGATCGGTCAGCGCCATCACCACGGTGAAGCCTTCGTACGACGAGCCGAGCATGCCGACCTTGCCGTTGGTCTCCGGCACATGCTTGACCAGCCAATCGATGGTGTCCCACGCATCGGTGGAATGATCGACCTTGGTACCGTTCAGTGGCCCACGCAGCGGCCGGGTCATCACGTATTCGCCTTCGGAGCCGTACTTGCCACGGATGTCCTGGAACACGCGGATGTAGCCGCCATCGACGAACACTTCATCGCCCTGCGGCAGCAGATCGCGCATGCGCGGCGAATCGCTGCGGCTGGCGCGGCCGGCGGCATCGTACGGCGTGCGGGTCAGCAGGATCGGTGCATTGTGGGCACCCTTGGGCACCACGATCACCGTGTACAGCTTGGTGCCATCACGCATCGGCACCATCACCACGCGCTTGTCGTAGTCGCGGCCCACATCGGGGGCGACGAAGGGTTTTCCGCTGATGTCCGGGGTCATCGGCGGCGTGTCGGCGGCCAGCACGGCGCTGGACAGGCTCAGGGCTACGGCAACAGCAACGGCACGCACACGCATGGACATCACCTCCCGGCAGGAAAGGCCCCAGCCTACTCCCGTAGCCCCCGGCAAAGCGTGTGCCTGCTTTGCATTCTGCGGCGTTTGCAGGCAGGACTGATGGCACATGTGCGGTCTGCTGCCGCCGCGCTCACCGGGCATGGCCCGGTGCTACCCGTTCACGACCAACCACGGTAGCGCCGGGCCATGCCCGGCGGATCCATCACGCCACCGGTACTTCATGCAGGGCCAGCCAGCGCCAGCGCCCTCCTTCCTGCCGCAGCACTGCCAGCGATTCCCGCCACGCGGTTTCTTCCCCACCCACGGCATGCCCTTCGCGATAACGCAGCACCGCCAGCGGCGACGGCGCTTCCACCGCCTGCACGGCCTCGATGGCGATCCGCAGTCCCGGCCGGGCGCCGTGTCCGCCCACGAACAGCGCCTGCACGGCGGCGCGGTCCAACCTGCGACCGGAGATGCCGACCATGCTGAAGTCCGCGCAGAAATGTTCCATCAGATCAGCCAGTGCATCGGCCGCGACCTCTGCGCGGAACCAGGCCTGCAGCTCGTCGTGCAGCAGGTGGATTTCGTGTTCGGCGGTCATGTCCATCAAGCAGTCTCCGGAGTGGAAAGGGAATGCAGCTGCGACCGGCGCAGCAGCGCCAGCGGCAACAGGGTGAGTACGGCCGCCAGGCCCAGCGCCACGCCGGTGGCATGCGCCGGCCACCACTGCATGGCCAAGGCCAGCAGCAGAGCAATGGCGGCGGTACCCAGGCAGAAGCTGAGCTGGCGGTTGAGGTTCCACAGTGCACTGGCATCGCCCAGCGCCTCGGCGTCCACACCGTGGAACGCCAGCGTCTGCGCGGTGCTGCTGCACAGGCTGCCGCCAGCGCCCATCAGGGCGAACAGCATGGCGGCCAGCGCGAAGGAGGGCTGCGATTGCAGCGCCATCAGCAGCAGACCGCTGGCTTGCAGGACCATGCCCAGCCGCAGCACCGCGCCCGGTCCGAAGCGCGCCAGCAAGCGCCGGCTGCCGGTGATTGCCAGTGCCGAGGCCAGCGCCCACGGCAACATCAAGGCGCCGATCTGCGCGGCGCTGTAACCGGCGTGGTTCAACTGCAGGGTACTGGCCAGCTGGCTGCCGATGAACACACCCGGCACCGCCAGATAGACCAGCATCGCCATGCGCAGGCCTCGATGGGACAGCAGCGACCAGCGCAGCAGCGGCTGCGGCTGCCGGCGTGCATTACGCAGGTGGGCGACGGCCAGCACTGCTGCCAGCAGCAGCAACCCTGCGCCGGCGAAGCGATGGTCAGGCTCACCCAGCCAGGTCAATGCCAGCAGCAACGCGCCCAGCGCAGACATCGCGGTGGCCAGTGCATAGCCCTGCAGGCGTGGCGCACTGCGCAGGCCATCGGCCGGCATCCACGCCAGCACCAGGGCGATCGCCAGCACCGCCAGCGGCAGGCTGGCCCACAGCACGCCGCGCCAGGACAGCCACTGCACCAGCAGGCCGCCAAGAGCTGGCGCCAGTGCCGGCACCAGCAACGCCACCAGCAGGATGCGCCGGGTCAGCGCACCGCGTTGCTCAGGCGTGCACTGCCGGTACGCCGCCGCCTGCGCCACCGGAATCAGCAGCCCGCCAGCCAACCCCTGCAGCAGCCGCCAGCCCAGCAGCCAGCCGATGGACGGCGCGGCGCCGGCCAGGCCCGCAGCCACCGCGAACAGCAACAAGGCAGCCAGCAGCAGGCGACGCTCGCCGCAGCGCGCGGCCAGCCACGGGGCCAGCGGAATCACCACGCTCAGGCCCAGCATGTAAGCCGTGCCCACCCAGGCCAGGGTGCCGATGTCCGCATGCAGCTCGGCCGCCAGCGCCGGGTAGGCCACGGTGGCGATGAACATGTTGACCAGGTCCAGGGCGAACACCAGCAGGAAGATCGCCTCATGGCGCAGGCGTGGGGAAGGCATCAGCAGGCTCCGGCAGCGAAGGCGACAGCATCGCGGACCAGCGTTGTTGGAAAAACACGACGGCAGCTGCAACACTGTCAAACCTGTTTTGACAATCAGCCACCATGGTCAGCCTCGATCGCTTCGATATCTTCCGTGCCGTGGTCGAGGCCGGCAGCCTGACCGCCGCCGCCGAGCGCCTGGGCCTGAGCCGGGCCGTGGTCAGCTTCAACCTGAAGCGGCTGGAGCAGGAGCTGGGGGTAACCCTGCTGCTGCGCAGTACCCGCCACCTGGCGCTGACCGAGGCCGGCGAACAGTTCCTGCAGCACTGCGTGCAGGCACTGGATGCCGCGCAGGCCGCCATCGATGCCGCGCGCCGCGACCAGCATCAACTGCAGGGCGTACTGCGCCTGACCACCACCCCGGAGTACGCGCAGCTGCGGCTGATTCCAGCACTGGAAGCCTTCCGCGCGCAGCATCCAGCGCTGGCGCTGCATCTATCGACCTCGCCAGCCCCGGCCGACCTGATTCCCGAGCGTTTCGACCTGGCGATCCGCCTCGGCCGCCTGCCCGATTCGCAACTGCATGCCACCGAGCTGGAACGTCACCCGCTGTGCGCGGTCGCCGCTCCGGCATTGCTGGCGCGCCTGGGGTCCGCCGAGGCGGTGGATGATCCGGTGCTGCTGGGCACCCTGCCCCGCCTCGGCTATCCGCGCTTGGCCGATGTGCCGGTGGTCGCGCCGGATGGCAGCGATGCATTGTTCGCCACCAATCCGGGCAACGCGGTGATACGCGTGGATGGAGCCAGCAGCCTGCGCGCGTTCGCCGTGGCCGGCGCAGGAGTGACCGTGCTGCCACGCTGGCTGATCGAGGACGATCTCGCCCACGACCGCCTGCGGCCGGTGCTGCGCCAGCATCGTTTCCCGCAGCAGAGCGTGTACGCGGTGTACCCGCACAGCAGCCAGCCCTCGCCGAAGGTGCGGCAGCTGATCGATTTCCTGCGCGGGTGGTTTGGTGACGACGCCAGCTGAATCCTTCGCCCGCCGGGCATGGCCCGGCGCTACCGGGATGCCCGTAATCGGGTAGCGCCGGGCCATGCCCGGCGAGCGCAGCGGCACCCCGTAAACAGACACGGCCCCTTGCGGGGCCGTGTCTTCAACCATCAGTACCGCAGCGGATCAGCGCAGCACCTGCTCCACCAGCTGCACGTCCACCTTCTGCAGCGGCTCGGCGGCGTTGCGCGACAACTGCACCTGGTAGGTGCCGCCGGCGATCTTCCACTGGCGTGCCTGCGCATCGTAATGCGCCAGGGTCTTCGGCTCGGCTTCGATGCGGATGCGGCGCTGTTCGCCCGGCTGCAGCTCGACCTTGTCGTAGCCGATCAGGCGGATCGGCGTGGCGCTGCCGGCCGGCAGCTTCAGGTACAGCTGGGCGACGTCGGCACCGGCGCGCTTGCCGGTGTTGCGGATGTCGACGCTGGCAACCAGGCGCGAACCTTCCACGCTCACCTTCAGGTTTTCATAGGCGAACGAGGTGTAGGACAGGCCGTGGCCGAAGGCGAAGGTCGGGGTCAGGCCCTTGGCCGCCATCCACTTGTAGCCGACGTTGGCGCCTTCGATATCGAAATCGAACACATCGCCGAACGGCTTGGCCGGCTTGAAGCCAAGGCCATCGATATGCGGGCGCGGCAGCTGCGATTCGTCCACCACCCAGGTCACCGGCAGGCGGCCGGACGGATTGGCCTGGCCGGTCAGCAGTGCGGCAATGCCTTCACCGCCACGGATACCCGGGTACCAGGCCTGCAGCACCGCCGGCACCTGCGCCAGCCACGGCGTACGCACCGGACCGTTGGTTTCCAGCACCAGCACGGTCTTCGGGTTGGCCTTGGCCACCGCCGAAATCAACGCATCCTGGTTGTCCGGCAGCTGCATGTCCGGCAGGTCCACCGATTCGGCCGCCCACTGGGTGGCGAACACAATGGCCACATCCGCCTGTGCAGCAGCCTTGGCCGCAGCGGCGGCATTGGTGCCGTCCACATAGGTGATGGTGGCGTCCGGACGCGCGGCACGCAGCGATTCCAACGGCGAGGACGGATGGAAGATCACCGGGCCCGGCCAGGTGGTCGGCAGCACGCCCGGCACCGCGTTGGTGCCCTTGGCCGTGACGCCCACCATCGACGAACCACCGCCACCGATCACGCCCTTGTCGGCATGGCCACCGATGATGACGATGCGCTTGGCGCTGTCGGCCAGCGGCAGCAGGCTGCCTTCATTGCGCAGCAGCACGCTGCCTTCTTCCACCGTGCGCTGGGCCACGGCGAAACCGGCTTCAGCGTCGACCTTCTGGTGCTGCGGCGGGTTGTCGAAGTTGCCGTGCAGGAACATCGTGCGCAGGATGCGCGCGACCATGTCGTTCAGGCGCGCCTGCGGTACCACGCCGCCGTGCACGGCCAGGCGCAGCGGCTCATCGAAGAACACCGCCGCATCGAACACTTCACCGGCCGACTGCTGGTCCAGGCCGGCCAGCGCCGCCTTCGAACCGCTGTGCACGCCGCCCCAGTCGGACATCACGAAACCGGGGAATTTCCACTCCTGCTTCAGCACCTGGTTCATCAGGTAGCCGTTTTCGCAGCCGTAGGTACCGTTGATCTTGTTGTACGAGCACATCGCCACGCCCGGGCGGCCGGCTTCCAGCGCGATCTCGAACGCCAGCAGATCCGATTCGTGCATGGCCTGCTCGCCAATGCGCACGTCGTGGAAGTTGCGGCGGGTCTCCATGTCGTTCAGCGCGAAGTGCTTCATCGAGGAGATCACGTGCTGGCTCTGCACGCCCTGGATCACTGCGCCGACCATCGAACCGGCCAGCAGCGGGTCTTCACCAGCGTATTCGAAGTTGCGGCCGTTACGCGGGTCACGCTGCAGGTTGACGCTGCCGGACAGCAGGATGTTGAAGCGCTGCTGCCAGGCTTCGCGGCCCATCGTCGCGCCACCGGCAAAGGCAACACCGCGGTTCCAGGTGGACGCCGTCGACGGGCCCGACGGCATGGCGGTGGCGAAATCACCCGGGCGGATGCCACCGGGATTGGTCACGCCCACGCCGGCGTCGGCCGACTGCTGCGACGGAATGCCCAAGCGCGCTACGCCCGGCACGAAACCGGCCGAACCCACCGCACCTTCCGGCAGCTTGCCACCGTCCTTGCCCAGCCCGAAGTAGCTGTGCAGCATCTGGAACTTCTCGTCCTCGGTCATCGCCTTCAGCAGCAGCGCAGCGCGCGCATCGGCGGTGAGCGTGGTATCCATCCACGGCTGCTCGCCGCCCTTGTCCGCCGCATAGGCCAGGGTCAGCAGGGTTGCACGCAGCGCGCTGCCTTCAACCTTGAACGGCGCACTGCTGGCGGCCTGGAAGCCATCGCTGAAATAGCTGGCATCGGCCTCCAGGGCCACGCGTGCCGGATCGAAGCCGGCCGCTTTGGCCGATTCACCGGCCACCGCGCCGAGCAGCACCGCCGGCGCGCCCAGTCGCGAACGCGACACCAGTGCCGGCAACTGCGAAGCACCGGCGCCAGCGTCGGTGTACACCGCCACTGCATGGCGGCCGTCATCCAGGCGCAGGTAGTTCAGGCCCGGCTGGTCGGGGCCGGATTCGGCGGCGATCGGCAGCCGGGTCAACACGGCCTGGCCGTGCTGGGTCTGGCCGTCATCCTTGCCGGCGGCGATGAAGCGGTACTGGTAGCCCAGGCCATCGGCCAGCAGCTGCAGCGGATCGACCTGGCCGATGCCGCGCTGTACTTGGCGAACGCTGACCGCATCCACCTGCAGGGTCTTCAACTGGGCAGCCAGGGCCGGCATCGCGTCCGCGGTCGGCGCCTGTTCCAGCGTCAGCACGGTGAAGGCGGCGGAGTCGGCCCAGGCCGGGGTGGCCAGTGCGGCAGACAGGGCAAGGGACAGGGCGAGCGGCTTTGTAAACGTTTTCATCGGCGGGCGTAATTCCGTTGCCAAGGCAATCGGTCCAGGGAAAGTGCCGCCGAAGGGTGCAGCGTCATGCCGCGCATGCGTTGCCGGGCAACGCCTTGCAGGCCAGAGGACGGGCCGGTCTGCGCGCGGGACCCTCCTCCCGTGCGTGACAACCTGCCTGTCCGGGCCGCGCAGGGCGACCCATCATGTGAAGAGTGTGCGAGGGCGTTCATCGCTGTCAACAGGACCTAAGTCACAGGCGCGATGTGCGGACTGGTTATCAGCCCATCACCGGCGGTCATCAACGGGCTGCACGGCGCTGCCGATAATGGTTCTCCCCGGCGACGATTCGAGCCCATGACCGTACATCGCGACTTCGACCATCTCTGGCGCGACCGCTGTGACACCTCCAGCCAGCGCAGCCCGCGCGTGTTGATCCGGGTGTTCGTCGCCCCCGGCGAACTGGAACGCAGCGTGGCCTTCTACGAGCAGCTGCAGGGTGTGGTCGCCGATGCCGGCTTTCCGTTTCCCGATGCGGGCCTGCGGCTGGCGATGGTCGGTGCGTTCCTGCTGATCGAAGGCTGCGACGAGGCGCTGGCGCCGTTCACGTCGACCACGGGCACGTTGCTGGTCGACGACGTTCGGCCTTATCACGACAAGTTGGTGGCCGCCGGCGCCGAGATCATCTTTCCGCTGCAGGTGGTACCGACCGGTGCGGCGTTCAATGCGGTGCATCCCGATGGCACCGTGGTCGAGTACGTGCACCACCGGCCGGACCCGCAGGGGCGGTGAGGTGGCGGCCGGGCTGCACCCGGCACCCGCAGAGGCAACGGCGCAGGCAACTGCAACAGCCTAAGCAAAAGCTGGGCTCCTGTTGGTAGGCGGGGCAGGTCCGGTTGCGGGGGACGGCGCAAGTACGTCCATGTAGCCTCGGTCGCCGCATCCATGCGGCTCACGCCCCCGCAACCGGCCCCACCCCGCCTTCGACAGATTCCCGGCGCGCAGTAGATCCACGCCATGCGTGGATGTTTTTCCCATGAACCTTTGCGGCATACGTCATCCACGCATGGCGTGGATCTACAATTCCTCCATGTCCTCCCCCGCTCTACCCTGGAATGGCACCCTGCTGCTGGATGCACACGTGGCTGTGCTGCAGGGCCACGCCGGTGACAGCGCCGCGCATGCGCACTACGCCCATCAGCTGCTGCTGAGCGACGGCGTCCCTTGGCAGGTCGAGATCGATGGCGTGCAGCAGCAGGGCCAACGGCTGTGGCTGCGCTCCTTCCAATCGCACGCGATCCTGTCGGCGCCCGCTGACGGCTGCACGGTGTTCCTCGAACCGGCACATGCCGACCTCGAACAGATCCAGCAGCATCTGCAGTCGTTGCCCGGCAATGCTGCGCAGCTGCACGAGTGGCTGCCGCGACTGAGCCGCCCACAGCCCCTGGACCGCCGTGTGCAGGCGGCGCTGGCCCGCATCACCCAGCACCTGCCCGGCCCGGTGCCGGCCGCCGATATCGCCGAGGCCGCGCATCTGTCGACCAGCCAGCTGCATCGGCGCTTCCAGTCAGAGCTGGCAGTGACCCTGCGCGGTTGGGTGCTGTGGCAACGGCTGCGCAGTGCGCTGGCGCATCATCTGCGCGGGCACAGCCTGACCGACAGCGCGCATGCCGCCGGTTTCGCCGATCTTCCCCACCTCTCGCGCAGCCTGCGCCGCATGTTCGGCATCGGTGCCGCGCAACTGCAGGGCCTGCAGCTGCACGCGGCCTGACGCATCGATCACCCGCGCCTGCGCAGTCCTTCCGGAAGTTCCGGCACCTCGCCATGGGGCAGCGCGCGGAAGGGGGCCAGCAGTTGTGCGGAATACGCCTGCGGATAGTCCGGCTGGCTGCCGATGCCCAGATCACGCTGCCGCAACCGATAGCCCGGTGCATCAAACGCGGTCCCCAGCAGGTGGTCCCACACGGTGAAGAACAAACCGAAATTGACATCACCTGCAGTGCCATAGCGGATGTGGTGGAAGCGGTGCAGCGGTGCCCATGCCATCACCCGGCCCAACACACCCGGGCGCATGTCCACGTTGGAATGCTGCAGCAGCAGCTGGATCGCGATGGCGAACGCCAGCACCGCGGCCACCGGCATCGGCATGCCCAACAGCAGCAGCGGCAGTACGCCGCCCACCGCTTCGGCGGCCTGGTGCAGTGGGTGTTTCATCAAACCATTGAAGCCATACATGCGGGTCACGCTGTGATGCACCGCATGCAACCGCCACAACCAGCCGATGCGATGGCTGGCGTAGTGCACCAGGGTGATGCCAAGGTCAGCCGCGATGATCGCCACCAGCACCTGCAGCGCGAATGGCCACTGCGTCGGCCAGACGTGCCAGGGCACGATTGCCGCCAGCATCGGCACCGTGGCGATCGACAGCAGGTTCAGGCTTTCATTGACCAGCGCATGCAGGACGTCGCGCAGGCGGTCACCCTGGTCGTGGTTGAACGCCGGATCGTAAGGCCACAGCCGCTCGGCAGCGAACGACACCGCGATGGCGACAGCCAACAAGGCAAGCAGCCACAGCGGGTCACCGTGGGAGTGGCCGACCCAGGTGATGGCGGCGGCAACAAAACCCAGCAGGAACAACGGGGCATACAGGCGGAGCATCCAGTGCTTCATGGGCAACCCGGGAAGTGAGGGGCCTGCATGCTGGCGCGGCATGCGGGCTGCAGGCTTGAACAAACAGCGCAACCCCGCGTCCGCTCACGTTGAATGCCTACCTTGGTGGGCGATCCACGTCTGGCGTGGATCTACAATGTCGACCTCATCGCGGCCTGGACCGGCATGGATTCCTTCACCTTGATGCGCGCCTTCCGCCGCATCGTCGAACGCAGCAGCCTCGCCCGTGCTGCCGAAGACCTGGGCCTGTCGCCAGCCGGGTTGAGCAAGCAGCTGCGCACGCTGGAAACGCACCTGGGCGTAGTGCTGCTGCAGCGGACCACCCGCCGCATGAGCCTCACCGAAACCGGCCATGCCTATTACCGCGAATGCTGCCGCCTGCTCGATGAGCTGGACGCGCTGGAGCGCGGCATCGCCGAACAGCGCGGTGAAGTGAGCGGGCGCCTGCGGGTCAATGCACCGCAGTCATTCGCACTGAGCACGCTGTCGCCATTGCTGCCACGCTTCCTGCAGCAGCATCCGCAGCTTGCACTGGACCTGGTGATGGAAGACCGTCTGCTTGATGCGGTTGGCGAAGGGTTCGATGTATCCCTGCGCATCCGCGCCGAACTGGAAGATTCGCGGCTGGTCGCACGCCGCCTGGCTTCGCTGCAGCAGGTGCTGTGCGCGGCACCGTCCTATCTGCAGCACCATCCGGCACCGCAGGTGGTGGAAGAACTGCAGGCGCACAGCATGCTTGGCTACAGCCTGTCCGATTCACCCGGCAGCTGGCCGCTGCTCGGCCCCGATGGCCGGGTCACGGTGACCCTGCCGACACGGGTCACCGCCAACAACAGTCTGCTGCTGCGTGACCTGCTGGTCGCCGGCCTCGGTATCGGTGCGCTGCCCTCGTTCCTGGCCGCACCGGCACTGGCCAGCGGCGAACTGCAGCAGGTGCTGCCCGACCATCGCTATCCGCCGCGGTTCGTCTACGCGGTCTACCCCACCGCGCGCCACCTGCAACCGAAGGTACGCGCCTTCATCGATTTCCTGCACGCCGAACTGCCCGCCTGCGCCGGGTTGGATTCGTAACCGCCAGCGAAAACTGAGCTGCCCGCCGCGTGCTGTTTCGGCCCGGCGCCACTGCCTACTCTGCCGCCTCCCCTCTCACAGACGGCAGGCCGATGATCGCCTCTCCTTCGCTGACCACCACTGCACCGGTGGTCGATTTCTTTCATGACGTGGTCTGCGGCTGGTGCTTCGTGCTGGCCCCGCGCCTGCAGCAGGTCTCGGTCGAACTCGGCATCCAGGTCCGCCACCGCAGCTTCGTGCTGCAGGACTCGCGCGAACAGATGATCGAGGTATTCGGCTCGATGCCGCGCGCCAAGGCCATCATCCTGCGCCACTGGGCCGACTGCGCCGCGCATGACGACAGCGCGCGCATCGATATCGACGGCATGCGGGCACAGGACTTCGAATACCCTTCCGGTTGGCTGGGTGCACTGGCCTGCCAGGCCGCCGGCATGCTCGGCGGCAACGCCGCACACGGCGCGATGTTCGATGCCGTGCAGTGGGCGCACCTGCACCAGCACCGAAACATCGGTGACGTCGAGGTGCTGCTGGACATCGCCGAACAGCTGGGGCATCGGCGTGGCGTCTTCGCCGACCGGATGCGCAGCGATGAGGTGCGCCAGCGCGTGCAGGCCGACCGCGCTGAAGCTGCCGCACTCGGCATCCGCTCCATCCCCACCGTCATCACCGGCAACGGCCTGCGCCTGCAGACCCTGCCGCTGCCGCAACTGCGCCAGGCCCTGGCGCCGCTGGTCGCGGCCTGAGCCGCACCGTTCCCCCACCTTCAAGGAGATTCCCATGACCCCACGTACCCTGGGCACCGCCCTGGCCCTGCTGTTGGCCGGCGCCGCGGCTTCCACCGCCGTGTCCGCGCACGAACGCGTTCCCTCCGGCCAGCAGGTCGGCACCAGCCCCTGGGGGCCGAAGGACGAGATCGGCCGCCTCAACCTGATCACCGAGGCCTCACGCGCAGCGATCCTGTCGCGGGTCAGCGGCGGCAAAGCCTACGATCTGGCCACCGAGTACTACGTCGGCATGCCCAGCTGGCAGGATGCCGGCGACCCGCACTACCAGTTCTGGATGACCCACACCCCGCGCGGCACGGTGATGGACGACCCGATGGGCGTAGGCGAGACGATGAACCTCACCCGCAGCTACACCGGCACCGCGTTCTCGATGTACAGCCACACCGGCACCCACATCGATGCGCTGAACCACTTCGGCATCCATGGAAAGATCTGGAATGGCTTCGAGGCCGACAAGCACCTCGGCGACCGCGGCTGGAACGTCACCGGCATCGAGAAATTCCCGCCGCTGATCGCCCGTGGCGTACTGATCGACGTGGCCGGCGCCAAGGGCATGGACATGCTGCCGGACAGCTACCGCGTCACCCGCCAGGACCTGAAGGATGCGCTGGCGCGCCAGCACGTGCAGCTGCAGCAGGGCGACATCGTACTGATCCGCACCGGTCGCATGCGCCTGTTCGAACAGCCCAAGGCCTACATGGCCAACCCGCCGGGCATGGGCCTGGATGCGGCGCGTTTCCTGGTGGAGGACAGCGGCGCGATGATCGTCGGCGCCGACAACCTCAGCTTCGAGACCTTCCCTTCCGAAGTGTCCGACGACTACGTGCCCCTGCACACCTACCTGCTGGCGCAGCAGGGCGCGCCGATCATCGAGCTGGTGGCGCTGGATGAACTGGCGCGCGACAAGGTCTACGAGTTCGCCTTCATCGGTGGCCCGCTGAAGATCCGCGGCGGCGACGCCGCGCCACTGCGCCCGGTGGCCCTGCCAGTCCGCCCGTGACCCGATAGCCGGGCCAGGGTGTGCGGTGCCGACCTTGGCCGGCACCGCTTTTCCCGCATCCATGCCCCCGTTCCCCAGTAGATCCACGCCATGCGTGGATGCTTTGCCTCCTTCAGCAAGCTGAAACCCCGCCCTCCGATTTCATTAGTAATATTACTCACAAGCCGAGTAGCATGTCCGGTCTCAGCCCCTGATATCGGCCTGTCGATACTCGCGCCATGCCTGCCGTTTCCGCCCACTTCTGCCGCTTCCCGCCAGCCCGGCGCCTCCCCCGGAGGACCGGCTGATGGGCGCCGTCGTCGCCCTCGACCGCCTGCTGGACGGCCGCCAGGTCTGGCGCGGGCCGGCACGCCAGGGGCAGGCCAGCGACCATCTGGCCAGTGGCCACCCGGCGCTGGACGCGCGCCTGCCCGGCGGTGGCTGGCCAGCCAGCGGGCTGTGCGAAGTACTGCAGGCCGCACCCGGGGTCGGTGAACTGGCCCTGGTCTGGCCAGCGCTGGCAAAGCTGAGCCAGCAACCACGGCCGATCGTGCTGGTCGCCCCACCCCATCGCCCGCACGCCCCGGCATGGGCCGCCGCCGGGCTCGACCTGGCCCAGCTGCAGATCATCCACGCCGCGCCGAAGCAGGCGCTGTGGGCGGCCGAGCAGTGCCTGCGCTCTGCCGCCTGCGCCGCCGTGCTGTGCTGGCCGCAGCAGGCCGACGATCGTGCCCTGCGCCGCCTGCAGGTTGCCGCCGACAGTGGCCAGTGCCTGGGTTTCGTGTTCCGCGAGGCCCGCGCCGCCCGCAACCCCTCCCCGGCCAGCCTGCGCCTGCAGCTCGACCATGGCCAGGTGCGGGTGCTGAAGTGCCGCGGCGGGCTGCCACCAGCGCAGCCGTTGCCGCTGGCCATCGCCCACTGAGGCCGCGCCATGCACTGGGCCTGCCTGTTGTTGCCGCAGCTGGCGCTGGACAGCGTGCTGCGCCTGCAGCCCGATCCACAGCGGCCACTGGTACTGCTGCAGGGGCCGGCGCAGCGTCGTGTGCTGCGTGCGGTCAGCCCTGCCGCGCGGGCAGCGGGGCTGCGCCCGGGCATGCTGCTGTCGGCCGCGCAGGTGCTGGTGCAGGACCTGCAGCTGCATGACTACGATCCCAGCGCCGAACAGCACACCCGGCAGTTGCTGGCCAGCTGGCTGTATGCCACCAGCTCGCTGGTCAGCCTCGATTTTCCGCATGCGCTGGTGCTGGAAATCGGTGCCAGCCGTGCCCTGTTCGGCGATTGGCTGACGATCGAACAACGCCTGCGCAACGACCTGCACGACCTGGGCTTCCGCCATCGCCTGGTCGCTGCCCCCAACCCGCATGCCGCGCGCGTGCTGGCCAATGTGCACGATGGCCTTGGCATCGATGCGCAGCAGCTGCCCGCCGCACTGGCACAGCTGCCACTGGCGCGTAGTGGCCTGCCCGTTGATGCAGTGACCGTGCTGGCACGCTCCGGCCTGCGCACGCTGGGGGCGGCCTTCGACCTGCCGCGCGAAAGCCTGGCCCGCCGCTTCGCCCCCGAGGTACTGCAGCAGCTGGATGCCGTGCGCGGTTTGGGCAACGCGCCGTTGCGCTATTACCAGCCGCCGGACCGGTTCGATGCGCGCATCGAATTCGAATACGAGATCGAATCCAGCCAGGCCCTGCTGTTCCCGCTGCGGCGCCTGCTGCTGGATCTGGCCGCATTCCTGTGTTCGCGCGATGGTGGCGTGCAGCGTTTCGATCTGCATTTCGAGCATGACCTGCTGCCGGCCAGCGTGCTGACCATCGGCCTGCTGGCCCCCGAACGCGATGCGGCGCTGCTGTTCGAGATCGCACGCAACCGCATGGAAGCCTTCGCCCTGCCCGCCGGCAGCCGTGCGCTGCGCCTGCAGGCCGAGCAGCTGCCGCCGTTCGTGCCGGCCGCACGTGACCTGTTCGATACCCGCCCGGCGCAGGCGATGCCATGGACCCAGCTGCGCGAGCGCCTGCGTGCCCGCCTCGGCGATGACGCCGTGCAGCCACTGGCCGTGCAGGCCGACCACCGCCCCGAACGCGCCAGTGGCACCCAGCCACCGGCCAAGCCACCCGCTTGGTGGCCGCTGCGCCCCGGCTGGCTGCTGGAGACGCCACAGCCGCTGCGCGATCCGCGCCTGCGCATCGTCGCCGGGCCGGAACGGATCGAATCGGGCTGGTGGGACCAGGCCGATGCACGCCGCGACTATTACGTGGTGGAAACCGCGCAGGGCCAGCGGGGCTGGGCCTTCCGCACGCGCAATGATCCGCATGCGCCGTGGATGCTGCACGGCTGGTTCGGTTGAGCCCCATGCACACCGATCTGCCCGGATACGCCGAACTGCACTGCCTGTCGGCCTTCAGCTTCCAGCGTGGCGCGTCCACCGCCGAGGAACTGTTCGCACGCGCTGCCGGCCAGGGTTACCGCGCATTGGCCATCACCGACGAATGCTCGTTGGCTGGCATCGTGCGCGCATGGCAGGCGGCGAAGACGCACGGCGTGGCGCTGATCGTCGGTGCCGAATTCCAGGTTGAAGACGGGCCCAAGCTGGCCCTGCTGTGCACCAACCAAGCCGCTTACGCCGGGCTGTGCCAGCTGATCACCACCTGTCGCCGGCGGGCAGCCAAGGGCGGATACCGCTGCCTGCGCGAGGATCTGCAGGGACTGCCCGAGGGCCTGCTGTGCCTGTGGCTGGACCGGCAACCGGCGGCCACCGAACTGGAACTGCTGCGCCGTTGTTTTCCGCAGCGCCTGTGGCTGGCCGTGGAGCTGCACCACGAACACGACGACACGCGCCGGCTGCAGCAGCTGCAGGCCTTCGGCGAGCGCCACCAGTTGCCGCTGGTCGCCAGTGGCGATGTGCACATGCACGTGCGCCGGCGTCGTGCCTTGCAGGACACGCTGACCGCGATCCGCCACCGCTGCAGCGTGGCCGAGGCTGGCTGGCGCCTGTTTGCCAACGGCGAGCGCCATCTGCGCCCGCGCACTGCACTGGCCCAGCTGTATCCGCCCGACCTGCTGGCAGAAACCCTGCGCATCGCCGAACGCTGCCACTTCTCCCTGGACCAGCTGAAATACACCTACCCGCGCGAACTGGTGCCCGAAGGCCACGACCCGGACAGCTGGCTGCGCGTGCTGGTCGAGCGCGGCATTCCCTGGCGTTGGAAAAAGGGCATCGAGCCAGCCCAGCGCAAGCAGATCGAGCACGAACTGTCACTGATCAAGCAGAAGCAGTACGCCTCCTATTTCCTCACCGTGCAGGACATCGTGCGCTTCGCCCGCAGCCAGGACATCCTCTGCCAGGGCCGTGGCTCGGCCGCCAATTCAGCGGTGTGCTTCGTGCTGGGCGTGACCGAGATCGACCCAGCGCGCAGCAACCTGCTGTTCGAGCGCTTCATCTCGGCCGAGCGTGATGAACCACCGGACATCGACATCGACTTCGAGCACGAGCGCCGCGAGGAAGTGCTGCAGTACGTGTTCAACCGCTATGGCCGCGAGCGTGCCGCGTTGACGGCGGTGGCGATCAGCTACCGTGGCCGCAGCGCGATCCGCGATGTCGCCCGTGCGCTGGGCCTGCCGATGGACCAGGTCAACGAGCTGGGCGCGGCGATGGACCATTGGGGCGGCAACATTCCGTTGCCGGAAACCCTGCGCGAGCGCGGTTTCGATCCGGAAACACCGTTGATGCGCCGGCTGCTGGCATTGACCGCCGAGCTGATCGATTTTCCGCGCCATCTGTCGCAGCATCCGGGCGGCTTCGTGATTTCCGAGCATCCGCTGTCGACGCTGGTGCCGGTGGAGAACGCAGCGATGGCCGACCGCACCGTCATCCAGTGGGACAAGGACGATCTGGACGCCACCGGCCTGATGAAGGTCGACTGCCTGGCACTGGGCATGCTCACCGCCATCCGCAAATGCCTGGCGATGCTGCAGCAGCACGGCCTGCACGAAGGACGCATGGATGCAATCGAGGACGATGACAAGCCGACCTACGACATGATCTGCGCCGCCGACACCATCGGCGTGTTCCAGATCGAGTCGCGCGCGCAGATGGCGATGCTGCCACGCATGCAGCCGCGTAATTTCTATGACCTGGTGATCGAGGTGGCGATCGTGCGCCCCGGGCCGATCCAGGGCGACATGGTGCATCCCTACCTGGAACGTCGGCGGATCCTGCGCGAACAAGGCCCGGATGCGTTGAACGATCCGGACAACCCACTCTATCCCCCCCAGCTCGACCGCGTATTCGCGCGCACACTGGGCGTGCCACTGTTCCAGGAACAGGTCATGCAGTTGGCGGTGGACGCGGCTGGCTACACCGCAGGCGAAGCCGATGCACTGCGCCGTTCGATGGCCGCCTGGAAGCGTCGTGGCGGCCTGGAACCGCACCGCGAAAAGCTGCTGACGGGCATGTTGAAAAACGGCTTCAGTCTGGAATATGGCGAGCACCTGTTCGAGCAGATCAAGGGCTTCGGCGACTACGGTTTTCCGGAAAGCCACGCGGCCAGCTTCGCCCTGCTCACCTATGCCAGCTGCTGGCTGAAGTGCCACCACCCGGCTGCATTCACCGCCAGCCTGATCAACAGCCAGCCACTGGGCTTCTACAGCCCCGACCAGCTGCTGCAGGATGCGCGCCGGCATGGCATCACGGTACTGCCGGTGGACGTGCGCCACAGCGACTGGGATTGCACGCTGGACTTCAGCAAGGGCGCGGCGGCAATCCGGCTCGGCCTGCGCCTGGTCGATGGCTGCAGCGAACCGGCCGCGCAGATCATCATGCGTGAACGCGCACGGCGCCCCTTCGACGATGTCGGCGATCTCTGCCAGCGCACCGCACTGGATCGCCGCCAGCAGGGCCTGCTCGCCGATGCCGGCGCCCTGCGCGGCCTCAGCGGCCATCGCCACCGCGCACGCTGGGATATCTCCGGCGTGGAGAACCGCCTGCCGTTGTTCGACCAGGCCCGCGCCACCGCCGAAGCGCGCGTGGCCCTGCCCCTGCCCAGCGCCTGGGAAGACATGCAGGCCGATTACCGCAGCACCGGCACCACCCTCGGCCGCCATCCGATGTCGTTCCTGCGTGCGCAGCTGCGAACCCGTGGCTGCCTGGATGCCGCGCAGCTGGCCAACCATGGTCATGGCCGGCGCGTACGCATCGCCGGCCTGGTACGCATGCGCCAGCGCCCGCAGACCGCCAGCGGTGTCACCTTCCTTACCCTGGAAGATGAAACCGGCATGGTCAACGCCGTAGTCTGGCGACATCTGGCCGACCGCCAGCACCACATCCTGGTAGATACGCAGCTGATGCAGATCGACGGCCGGCTGGAACGCGTGGATGGCGTGCAGCATGTGATCGTGCAGCGCATGCACTGCCTGGACGAACTGCTGCAGGGGCTGCGCAGCCACAGCCGCGACTTCCATTGACGATACACACCGTCACACACCGAACTGGCCACGGCCGACCGGATTCCGCTATCGTCGGCCACGTCCAAGGAAGGAATACACAATGGCTCGTGCCCTGACCCTGACCACCCTGGTGGTCGCCATGCTCGCGTTGCTCGTTTCCGGCTGGACCGCCTGGAACCTGCATCGCAGCCAGTCACCGCACCGCGTGATCGAAGCGCGCGGCCTGATCATCCACGATGCCAGCGGCCAGCCGCGGGTGATCCTCGGCGCCCCGGTTCCCGACCCCCTCAGCCGGGGCCGCCCGCAGGGGCCGCGTGCCACCGCCCTGTCCGGCCTGATCCTGCTCGGCCCCGATGGCTCCGAGCGCGGCGGCTACGGCACCAGCGACCGGGGTGGCGAAGCCCTGCTGACCCTTGACGATGCCACCGGCACCACCGAAGTCTTCAAGGTGGTGGCCAACCCGGACCGCGGTGCCAGCCTGATGGTCAAGCACCAGAACAACACCGGCGCCATGCTGAGTTCCTGGCAGGGCAAGCCGGAGCTGGTGTTCCTCGACGACAGCGGCCAGTCCTACTACGTGCGCCCCGGCGCCAGCGCTGCGCCCTGAGCGCGCACGCTCAGCGCATCACCGCCGCCAGGTCATCGGCCAACCGACGTTGCTGCGGCGGGCCGAGTGCCGCACAGGTGATGCGCAACCCATGCGCCGGTGCAGATACCGCAAAGACTTCACCCCCACGCACATGCCAGCCACGCGCCGCCAGCGCCAGCACCTGCGGCGTGCTGTCGGCCGGCAGTGGCAGCCACAGATTCAAGCCTTCCATCGGCATCGGTGTCGGCAGCCCGCGCGCCTGCAGCAGGGCCTGCAGACCCTGCAGCCGCTGCTGGTAGCGCTCACCGGCGGCAGCCACCTTCGCCCGTTGCTGCGCCGACTCCAATACCGAACTGGCTGCATCCTGCAGCAGATGGCTGACCCAGCCGGTGCCCGCCGCCAGGCGCAGGCGCAGGCGCACCGCGGTCTGCCCATCGCAGGCCAACCAGGCCACGCGCAGGTCCGGGCCCAATGCCTTGGACAACGAACGCAGCAGCGCCCAACGCCGACCGTCCATCGGCAGCACCGAGTGATAGCTCTGCTGCGAGAGCAGCGCGTAGTGATCGTCGATCAGCACCGCCACCTGCGGATAGCCGGCCAGCAACTGGCGTAGCGCACGCGCACGCTTCGCATCCAGGCTGGCACCGGTGGGATTGTGTGCGCGTGGGGTCAGCAGCACCGCGCGTGCACCCGCATCCAACGCCTGCCACAGTGATTCCACCTGCATGCCGTGCGTATCCACCGCCACCGGCAACGGCACGTGTCCGGCCG
Source organism: Stenotrophomonas sp. RIT309 (assembly GCF_000632045.1). Taxonomy (NCBI): domain Bacteria; kingdom Pseudomonadati; phylum Pseudomonadota; class Gammaproteobacteria; order Lysobacterales; family Lysobacteraceae; genus Stenotrophomonas; species Stenotrophomonas sp. RIT309. Next base: position 15,668 of record NZ_JFYS01000005.1, on the reverse strand, counting down.
CACCGAGGACATTGAGGCTGCCCAGGAAACAGGGATCCTCCACCGCGATGCGGTCCCCCGGCAGCAGCCACGCCGACAGCAGGCGCTCGATGCCATCGACCGCGCCGTGGCTCAGTTCCAGCGCATAGCCCGGCGGGCAATCGGCATCCAGCGAGGCCCGTGCCAGGCGTTGCATGCGTGGATCAACCGTCTCCACCCCATACAGGCGCGAGGACGTCGCAGCCACCCGCAGGCTGGGCAGGCAGCGCGGATCCGGGTTGCCGCCGGCCAGATCGTGCAGGGCCAATCCCGGTGCACTGCCCTCGCGCGCCATCGTCGCCGGCAGGCCGCGCACCACCGTGCCGCGACGCCCTGCCGTACTGGCCAGGCCCGCCGCGTCCAGCCGCTTGTAGGCAGCGGCTACGGTATTGCGGTTGACCCCCAGTCGATCGGCCAGATCCCGCACCGGCGGCAGCACGCTGCCGGCCGCCAGATGGCCGCTACCGATGCCCTCGCGGATGCTGTCGAAGATCGCTTCGGCGCTGTTCCCGGTGATTTTCATTTTGTCCTATGCCAAACTATCTCTTGTCCTGTGCCAGTGTATCCCACCCTGGCCACCCCGCACCGGAGGTGCCCCATGTCCCTCGCCCCCGCCGACTGGCCCGTCGCCCAGTCCGTCGAACAGATCGCCGCCAACCTGGCCACCGTGCGCCAGCGCATCGCCAGCGCCTGTGCCCGCGCCGGTCGTGATCCGGCCAGCGTGCGCCTGCTGCCGGTCAGCAAGACCGTCGATGAAGCACGCATCCGCATGGCCGTAGCCGCCGGTTGCCACCAGCTGGGGGAAAACAAGGTGCAGGAGGCGCAGCGCAAGGCCGAGGCCATGGCCGACCTTGGCGTGCATTGGTCAGTCATCGGCCACCTGCAGACCAACAAGGCCCGCTACGTCGCACGCTTCGCCAGCGAGTTCCAGGCGCTGGACAGCCTGCGCGTGGCCGAGGCGCTGCAGCAGCGGCTGCTGCTGGAGGACCGCACGCTGGATGTGTTCGTACAGGTCAACACCTCGGCAGAGCCCAGCAAATACGGCCTGGAGCCGGCGGCGGTGGCCGACTTCGTGCAGCAGCTGCCCGCCTTCGACCGCCTGCGCGTGCGTGGCCTGATGACCCTCGCCATCTTCACCCCCGAGGTGGAACGCGTACGCGCCTGCTTCGTGCGCCTGCGCGAGCTGCGCGACCAGCTTCAGCAGACGGCGCCGGCAGGCCTGGACCTGTCGCAGCTGTCGATGGGCATGTCCGGTGATTTTGAAGTCGCCATCGAGGAAGGTGCCACCGTCGTCCGCGTTGGCCAGGCGATCTTCGGTGCACGCTCCACGCCCGACAGCTTCTACTGGCCCACCCCGGGAGCACCGGCATGAAGCGCGCCGTTGCCCTGCAGCACGTGGCCTTTGAAGATCTTGGCACCCTGCATCCGCTGCTGCTCGCGCAGGGATGGCAGGTACATACACTGCAAGCCGGCGTGGATGCACTCGATGCAGCCGAAGATGCCGATCTGCTGGTGGTGCTGGGTGGCCCGATCAGCGTCAACAATGGAGCGGCCTACCCGTTCCTCGCCGACAGCATCGCGTTGCTGCAGCGTCGCCTGCAGCAACAGCGGCCGACGCTGGGCATCTGCCTGGGCGCCCAGTTGATGGCGCGCGCACTGCATGCTGTCGTTGCCCCCACCGGCGGCAAGGAAATTGGTTTTGCACCGCTGCTGCTCACCGATGAAGGCCAGCGCTCGCCTTTGCAGGCATTACAGGGCATCCCGGTGCTGCACTGGCATGGTGAAGCCTTCGAACTGCCGGAGGGCGCACGCCGCCTCGCCAGTACGCCCGCCTGTCGCCACCAAGCCTTCGCCATCGGCCACCATGCACTCGCGTTGCAATGCCATCCCGAACTGGATGCGCGCCAGTTCGAGCGCTGGCTGATCGGCCATGCGCTGGAACTGGCCGCGGCCGGTATCGATCCCGTCGACCTGCGCACGCAGGCCCGCCGCTACGGCGGGCCTCTCGCCGCCGCGGCGACCGCAATGTTCCATCAGTGGCTGCACGACCTGCCGGAGACCCGCCAATGCACTACCGCCTGACCATCCAGCACAACGGCATCCATTGGGGCCATGTCGACTGCGACGGTCCCAACGCGCTGCAACGCATTGATGCCATCGCCGCACGCCTGCCCGCTGCCGAAGGCTTCACCCTGCAACGGCAGAAGGGCATCGGTGAGGAGCGCATCCTCTCCAGCACCGCCGATGGCCTGCGCGTGCTGGCCGCGCAGATCCAGTACCGCGATCTCTGACCATCGCGCCAGGAGCCGGCCAGCGGCCGGCACTACCCGGCTACCCACTCCCATGCGAAGCTTCACGCATGTTGAAACTGTCACGCGGCACCATCGACGGCCTGCGCATTGCCCCACGCTGGCCCGCGTCACAGGTCATCGTCGAGGCCGAGGTTCTGCAGCGCCTGCTCGACGCGCAGGCCCTGCTGCCGTCCACGCTTCGTCTGCTGGTCACCCGCGGCTTCGAATGCAGCCAGGGACAGCTGGGCGGCTTCCGGCGCGTGGTCCGGCGGCTGGGCATCGCCGTGTTCCGCTGCTGCTATCGGCATCGCCATGATGAGATCGACGCCATCTTCGGCGCCAATGGCCACGATCTGGACGGGCGTCATGTGGATGTCTCGCTGGTCCTGCACGGCCAGCGCCTGCGCCTGCTTCCGCTGGGCGTGTTCACTCCACTGCGCTGGCAGCAGCAGCGCGTCAGCCGCCATGCCGACGCCGTTGCAGCGGCCAAGGATGCACTGCAGCGATGCGACTTCGATCTGCACCCCAACGCCACGGAGAGCCTGCAGATCCACTGCGACTATCGCGGCATCACGCTGGCGGAACCGTCGCGTTGATCGACGTTCCCCGCGTGTTGCAGGCAACCTGCACCGACCTTCAGCAACGGCTGGGCCGGATCGACAACCTGTCGGGCAATGGCGAACGAAGCCTCATCATCGAAGGCGAACTGCTGCGGTTCCCTTATCGTATCTACGCCGACGCCACGGACCTGTTCCGGCTCGCATCCCAACTGCAGGGTGATACGCGCGCCCTTTGCCTCTGCCTGCTCTCGCGTCACTGCGACGGACATGTACGGCAACGTGCGATCGAGAAGCTGGGGCCCTCGCCGATGCCCTGGGTGCATGCCTTCCAGCTGGCCTTGCTGGGGGAGTACGTGGACGAGGTCGCGTCGGCCGTGGCGATCACGGCGCAACAGACCGGCCTGCAGCGCTATGCCGCGCTCATTGGCGAGAACCGCGCATTCTTCGACCTCTGCCGACAGCGCGCTGCCAGTTACTGGAATGCCTACTACCGCGCCCGCTACCCCAGCCTGCGCATGTTCCCCGCGCACCGCCTGCTGCTGCAGATGGAACGCGCCGCGCGCTCGCCATAGCCCGCTCTACGCGTGCCAGCGCACGCCCGCGTGGCACTACCGCAGGACGGGCGCACACAAACACAGATGCAAATGATTCTTCTTTACTGTAACGTGACGCCGCTGCCCTTGCCGCCGCGGGCTGTTCCCTTCCCCAGCCGTCGCCCGCCCCGTGCCCATGCCTGTCGAATCGACGGATGTCGCGCAGCTGTGCGCAGCCCGCTACCGGCCGCTGCACGCCCACGTCCGTCGCAAACTCATCCAACACAGCTTTGCCTCAGGTGCTGATGCGGTCACTGGCCCTCTGCTCGCTGCCGACGTCGCCGACCCGTCCGGGGTAGTCAGCGATGAGTGAGCGTCGGCAGCACTGGCAAGCGGTGACGATCAGCATCGGGCTGCACCTGCTGCCGTTGCTGCTGTTCGTCCACTGGATGTCCACCCCGCCGCTGCAGCCGCCGCCGGAACAGGACGTGCGCATCAGCCTGCGCCTGCTGGCGCCAGCCACGCCGCCGCAGCCGGTGGAAGAACTGCAGTCCGAACGCTTCAGCCAGGCCCAGCAATCGCGGGCAGCCGAGGCGCGGAAAACACCCCCACCACCGCGGGCCACGGCGGCACCCGAGGGCAACCTCGCCGCCAGCGAGAAGAATGGCGACGGCCACCAGCCCTTGCCCGTGGCCCCACCTGCGGCCGCGACCGATGCCCGTTCCGCACCGGCATCGATCACGGCCGCACCGCCCGCTCCGGACGCACCACCGGCGGACTTCCAGGCCGGCGCCGCCAGCGACCAGTGGGAAGCCCGCCTGATGGCGCGGCTGGAGCGTTACCGCTATTACCCCGCCGCAGCGAGGTCGCGGCGCCAGCAGGGCACCGCATGGGTCAGGGCCAGCATCGACCGCGACGGCCACCTGCGGGCATTGCGCCTGGAACAGTCCAGTGGACAGCCGATGCTGGATGAAAGCGCGCTGCAGACATTCCGCCGCGCCCAGCCTCTGCCCCGGATTCCAGAAGAACTGCCAGCTCCGCAGGAACTGGTGGTGCCGGTGGAGTACTACCTGCGCTAAGCGCTGTAGGCCTCTGCCTCGATCTCGAACAGCATTCCGTCCAACGCCAGCCGCGGCACCGGAATCAACGTGCAGGTCGGCGCTGCGCGATTGGCCCAACGTCGCCGCACCTGGCGGGCGATGATGCCCAGGCGATCCTCGTCGTGGTCGACCACCAGGATCCGCAGTCGTGCAACATCGGCCAGATCCGCATGCGCCGACCGCAGCGCGGTCTGCAGATTGTCCAGTGCCTGCGACACCTGCTCCTCGAAGCTCGGCGACAGGCTTCCCTGGTCGTCCTCGCCTCCCTGTCCGGCGATATGGATCACACGCGCTGGCAGTCGCACCACCGCCACATGCGAATATCCGTTGGCACTGGGATCGTGCAGGCCGGGCGGATCGAACAGATCCAGCAGGCCATGGCTGAAGTCCGGGGTGGTCAGCAGGTTCATACCGCATGCCTTGTGGGGAATGCGATGCAGTCTGCGACCTCAACTGCTGTTGAGGTCAAACCAATTGCATGCAACAGAGCGGTCCAACGCACGCAACGATCGGAAGGATCAGGTCCACGCCGGATCCGCGGTGAAATCGATCGTCAGCCAGAACGTGCTGCTTCGCGCGTCCAACCGCACTGCAATCTCATCGCGCATCGCATCCACCTCACCCACCGTGCCCAGCGGCGTAGACGGCGACGTCAGGATGTGGATCTCGATGAAGCGCATCCGCCCCATCTTCGCTACATGGCTGGTGAAGCCGGCATAGCCATGCTCGGCCACGAATGCCTGCATCACCTGCTGCACGCGCTCGTCCAGGTCATCGGGCGCCACCTGCAACACTTCACGCATGGCTTTCCACGCACTGCGCGCCGGCACCGGCAACACCGCCAGGCTGATCAGCGCCAGTACGATCGAATCCAGATAGGGCACCCAGTAGTGCCACTGGCCACCATGCAGCACCAGCGCCAATACGAAGGCCAGCACCACCGCCAGGCTCATCAAGCCCCCCAGCAACCAGCCGCGCACATCCAGCCACAGCAATGCCGACTGCAGCCTGCGGGCCCGCTGGGCCACGAACGCGGCCATGCCCAGGTTGCTGGCACTCAGCAGCGCCGCCCACCACAGCGCCGGTCCGAACTTCACTTCGTGCCCGCCGGTGGTCAAGCCGATCACCGCGTTGGCCAGCGCATACACGCAGGCCAGCGACAGGATCACCCCGCCCAGCGCCTCGACCATCGGCTCCAGGTGCCAATAGCCGTACTGGAAGCGCGGGCTGTGCTCCCGCGCCACCAGCCGCAGCACCGACAACGACACCAGGGTCAGGGCTACGTCGACCAGGCTGTAGATGCCGTCGAACAGGATGGCCTGCGATCCCACCAGCAGGCCACCGATGAAGCCGACCGCACTGACCGCCACGGTGACCCCGATCGAGAACTTCAGGATGCGTTGCTCGCGCGCGGTATCCATCGTCCGCCGAAGGGCCGACCGTACCGGCTCAGGCCTTCAGCACCTCCACCTTGTAGGACGGCACGTCGCCATCGCGCTCGATGATAAGGCCATGGACGTCCGACTCGAAGCCCGGGAAGCGCGCGTTCTGCTCGCGGGCGATGCGCAGCGACTGGATGATCGGTTCGTCGTGGTCGCCGAAGCGCTCGCCCGGCATGATCGTGGGGATGCCCGGCGGATACGGCACCAGCATCGTTGCAGCGATGCGGCCGCTGATCTGCTCGATGTCGACCCGCTCGATCTCGCCCTTCACCAGGTGGTTGTAGGCATCGGCCGGGGTCATCACCGGCGTCGGCAGGTCCACGTACATCTCACGCATCACCTTGGCCACCGCGAACTCCTGGTTGAACGCATGCAATGCGTCGCACAGGTCACGCAGGCCCCAGCCGGCATAGGCATGGGGATAATCGGCGGCCAGCGACGGCAGCGCCTGGGTCAGCGGCGCGTTGCGGTCGTACAGCTCCTTGAACGCCATCAGCTCGGTAACCAGCGTGCTCCACTTGCCCTTGGTGATGCCCATCGAGAACAGGAACAGCACCGAATACAGGTTGGTCTTCTCCACGGTGATGCCGCGGCCCCACAGGAACTTGCTCAGCACCGCAGCCGGGATGCCCAGCTTGCCCATGCTGCCGTCCATCGACAGCCCCGGCGTCAACAGGGTCACCTTGATCGGATCGATCAGCACATAGTCATCGACCAGGTTCTCGAACCCGTGCCAATGCGCATCGGGCTGCAGGTACCACTCCTCGCGCTTGGCGACCAGCGGCGCCGGTGTATCGCCCTTGTCCAGGCTGCGCTCGACCTTTGTCGGTTGCCACACGCTGAACCACCAGTCATCGCGGCCCAGATCGTCGCGTACATGCAGCATCGCCCTGCGGAAGGCGATCGCCTCGTCATGCATTTCCTGCACCAGCGAACGCCCCGCATCCCCTTCCATCATCTTCGAGGCAACATCACACGCCGCGATCACGCCGTAATGCGGGCTGGTCGAGGTATGCATCATGAACGATTCGTTGAAGCGTTCGGCGTCCAGGTCGCGGCTGGCCGAATTGCGCACGTGGATCATCGAGGCCTGCGAGAACGCGGCCAACAGCTTGTGCGTGGAATGAGTGGTGAAGATGATCGCGTCCTGCTCGCGCGGCTTGCCCTTGGCCATGCCGTAGTGGTTCTCGTAGAACGGATGGAACGCGGCATAGGCGTACCAGGCCTCATCGAAATGCAGGAAGTCGACCGCGCTGCCGATCTCCTCGGCGATTTTCTCGGCGTTGTAGCACAGGCCGTCGTAGGTCGAGTTGGTCACCACCGCGATACGCGGTTTGGAACCGGCCTGGTAGGCCTGGCTGGCCAGCGGATTGGCCGCGATGCTCTGCTGCAGGGCTTCCGGGGTGAACTGGTCCAGGCTGATCGGGCCGATGATGCCGTGCGCATTGCGGCTGGGCGTGAAGTACACCGGCACCGCGCCGGTCATGATCAGCGAATGCAGCAGCGACTTGTGGCAGTTGCGGTCGACGAACACCACGTCGCCACGGGCCACGGTGCCGTGCCACACGATCTTGTTGGCCGTTGACGTACCGTTGGTGACGAAGAAGGTGTGGTCGGCGCCGAAGTTGCGCGCGGCCTCGTCCTCGGCCTCCTTGATCGGGCCGGTGTGATCCAGCAGCGAGCCCAGCTCCGGCACCGAAATCGACAGATCGCTGCGCAGCGTGTTCTCACCATAGAACTGGTGGAAGGCCCGCCCGACCGGTGACTTGGTGAAAGCCACGCCGCCGGCATGGCCAGGCGTATGCCAGGAATAATTCGACTCGGCCGCGTGGTGGATCAGCGCCTTGAAGAACGGCGGCAGCAGGTTCTGCATGTAGTCTTCGGCCGCACGCATCACCTGGCGCGAGATGAAGCTCTTGGTGTCTTCGAACAGGAAGATGAAGCCGTGGATGTACTTGAGCAGCTTGCTCGGCACCTTCTCGATGGTACGGCGCTCGCCATACAGGAACACCGGCAGGTTGGCCCGGCGCGCACTCTGCTCGCGCAGGAAGGCGGTCAGGCGCTGGAACTCGCCATCGACCTCCTCGCTGCCGTCGATCGAGATCAGCACCGCCGAAGCGGCCACATAGGTACGGGCGCCGGCACGGGCATCGTCCAGGTTCAGGCCGCACAGCACGCGCTGGTCATTGCTGCGCAGCTCTTCCACCAGCGCACGGATGAGGATGCCGCCGATGCGCGGCGAGTCGTAGTCACCGTCAATGACGATGACCGGATAATCCAGGGACTTGAAATACACGTTGATTCTCCTTGTCTAACTCAGGAACGCTGGGCGCCGGACGAAATTGCCGCCGCCTCGCGGGAACGCTGCCGCTGTTGGCGACGCTCCTCGCTGAAGAAGGGATAGAACACGGTGATGAACAGCACGAACAGGAAGGCGTACTGCACGATCGTTCCCGACGAGCCGTAGATCGCCCACAGGCAGTACACGACCGTCAGACTGGTCAGGGTCCAGAACGCACCGGTGTGCACCAGCGTGTGCGACCGCTCCACCACGAAGTAACAGGCCACGCATGAATAGATGTAAGGCAGCAGCGTCAGCACGACCGCCGCCGAAGTGATCACGTCGAACTGGGCCGAGGCGGTCTTCGAGGTGGAGGTCACCAGCACCGCCAGGGTCATCAGCACGGCCACGATCAGCACGCCCTTGACCGGCACGTCGTCCTTGTTGGTCTTGCTGAAGATGCTCGGGAACAGGCCATCATCGGAGGCCGCCTTGGCGCTCTGCGCGGTCAGCAGGATCCAGCCGCCCAGCGAACCTGCGGCGCCGATGAAGGCACACAGGCTGACCAGCGCACCACCCCAGCCCCCGACGGCCTTGGCCGCCGCCAGTGCGAACGGCGCGTCAGACACCTGCAGCTCGCCGTTGGGCACCATGCCCATGATCACCGACGAGCTGGCGATGTAGGCGATGGCGGCCAGGAACACACCGGCCAGGGTGGCGCGGGCCACGTTCTTCTCCGGGTTTTCGACCACACCGGCCGTGACCGAGGCCGACTCGACGCCGATGAAGGCCCACAGGGTCAGTGCCGCAGCACTGGAGATCGCACCGAAGTTCGACTCGCCGGAGACGTTGTAGGCCCCCTTGAAGATGTCGGCATCGAAGAAGAACCAGCCGAAGATGGCGATACCCAGGATCGGCACCAGCGCGAAGCTGGTGGTGACCGTCTGCACGCGGCTGACGAACGCCGGTCCGATCATGTTGGCAAAGCTCAGCGCCCACACCAGGATCAGCACCGCGATGCAGCGCACCAGCGGCTCGGACAGGATCGGGAAGAAGTAGCTGAAGTAGCCCACCGCCGCGATGGGAATGGCAACGTTGCCGATCCAGTTGGCGAACCAGTAGATGGTGTTGGTCTGGAAGCCCATGTAGGGACCGAACCAATCGCGTGCATACGCATACGGGCCACCCGCTTTGGGCGCCAGCTTGCCGAGCTTGGCGAACACGAAGGCCAGCAGCAGCGCACCGGCCGTGGTGATCAGCCACCCCCATATCGAGGCGGTACCGATCTTGGCCAGGCTGGAGGGCAGCAGGAACACCCCTGAGCCCATCATGTTGCCGGCGACGAGGAAGGTGGCTCCGACCACCCCGATTTTCTTTGCTTCTGCCATGACAATCTCCTGTACCTGGCATGGGCCCGGTGAACCCGGGCGTGGGGAATGGCTACGCTGGCGTGCTGCCGCTGGCGCTTACTTGATGAAGTTGTATTGCAGGCTGCCCTGCACCCGGACCGTGTCGCCGCGTGCTCCGCTCTGCTGCTGCAGGCGGCCGTACAGCAGTTCCATGCCCATCGTCCACGACGGTGCCGGGCTCCAGATCAGGTTGAACACGCCATAGCGGCTTTGCCGGAATGCATCGGTCGGCAGCGCCGCATTGCGCTCCAGGGTCAGCTGGCCGTAGATCAGGTTCGATCGCCACAGATCCGACCAGTAGTGGGTATAGCCGACGAAGCCACCGTGCAGGTCCAGCGCATCGATGCGTCCATCGGCACCTACCACGGCGTCAAGACCGGAACCGGTGAGATCGGCGGTATAGCGGCTCAGGCCGCGGCCGCCCAGCGCGCCGAACAGCAACAGATCGCGTTCCCCCACCGAGGCCGAGCCACTGAGCTGCGCGCCACCGGCAAAGACGCGGTCACGGCGGGCATCGCCGTCGTAGGCAAGATTGCGCGCCACGACGCCCAGTTGCAGGTGGCCCCAGTCACGCTCCATGCGCGCGATGGCACTCACATCCGGCAATCGATTGACCGCCGCCATCGCATCGCTGGCGCCGGCCAGCTCGGTGTCCGGGTCTTCGGCGGCCAGGGTCAGGGTGTTGCCCTTGCCCAGTGCAAAGCTGTGATGGATGCCGGCCACCAGCAGGTAACCGGCGCCGCCGGGTCCGGCAAAATCCAGCGTGTCGGGCAGGCTGTCCGGGTCCATGAAGCTGGAATACCCGTAACCCGCATACGTGTTGCCAAGCTGGCCATAGGCATGGCGCAGGCGGAACTGATAGCCATCGCTGCTGCCGAAGAAGTCATTCTCCAGATAGAAGCGCAGGTTGCCATGGGTGGTCGGCCGCCGCGCCTCGAAACTGAAACGCGTCTGCTTGGCGTGGATGTTGAAGTTCGAAACATCGCGATGGCTGCCGCCCACCGGCATCGACGAGGGAATGAACTGATCCTCGTCCCCGGCGCCGCGCGAATCCGCAATCGCATCGAGCTTGGCATAGCCACCGATGCGGATCACGGTGTCGGTGCCGGGAATGGCGAAGAAGCCTTTCAGGTCCGGATCGGTCGGGCCGGCGGCGCTGTCCGGGCGCGAGGCCGCCGTTGACGGATCGGCCACCGATTCACGCTGGGGCAGCACGGTCGGCGACACGCCGGGAACCTGGGTCGGGTGCAGGATGCCGCTGGCGGTTGACACCGTCGTGGTCGCCTGCGACGCAGCGGGCGTCGGCGTCGGCAGTACAACGGGAGCCGCAGCCGCACGCTCTTCGCGTCGTTCAAGCTGGTCCAGACGCTGCTGCATGCCCTGCAGCGTCTGCCGCATCGCGTCGATCTCCCGACGCAATGCCTGCGCATCATCCTGTGCGTGCAACGGCATCGCTGCCATCGCCGTCAGGCACCCCATACTCAGTACCGCCAAGCGCATTGCATCCTCCCCGGACTGGAACTTCCGCCGCGCGGCCGAGCAGCGCGCGTGCGCCGCCCCGACCTCAACGAGCCGTTGCTGGAAATGCGGGTACTGCGTCGACGACCGTCGCCAGCCTGCGCGATGCAGGCAACAGGGCGATGACATTGCCCCACCTGCCCGGACAGCGCCGGAGTCGCTTCCACTGCGGCAGCGCTGCCGAAGGGGTGGCGACCGCAGGGGTCTGGGTAACAAGCGCTGGGTGAGAATGTCGTGAATGGCATTGCGCGCACGCCCTCTCGAGGGCATGACCTGTGCGGCATCCATAGCGCAGTGACGCTGTATTCCATGCGCCAAGGCTAGTTCGACTGTCGTTTTTGGCCTTGATTGGGATCAAAGCGAAATGCTTGATGTCAGTCACGATTCAGACGTGACATCTGTTCGTGACGTGCGCAGCCCTCTTCGCCGGGACTGTCGCAGAAAGCAACAGGCCCACATGTCGCCATGTGGGCCTGTCACTCGGTTCAGCAGCCCGGGGGCCTCAGCGTGGGCCGAGTACCGCCTGCAGATCGTTGCCCTGCGGAAGGCCGGCACGTCGCTGCACCTGGCCCTGCGCATCCTGGAACAGGATGCCGGGCGTGCCCTGGAAGCCCATCTCCACCATCAGCACCTGGTTGGCATCCAGTTTGGCTGCGATGTCCCGGCTGATGCTAGGCAGCGGCTTGATGCCACCGCGATCGAACTGATGCTCGTTCTCCAGCAGTGCCGCACTGGGATCGCGCGCGGCCATGATCGCCGCCGCCTTGGCCGGACTGTCTTCGCGGATCACGCCGACCATGATGTGGCGCAACTGCACCTTTCCTGCGTCCACCCAGGGCCGTGCCGCCTCCCAGAACTTGTGGCAGTAAGGACAGTTGGCATCACTGAAGGTGTACACCACGCGCGGCGCATCGGCCTTGCCATCGCGTACCCAGGCACTGGCCTCCAGCTTGCTCCACATCTTGGCCGACATCGGCGCGGCAACCAGCTTCTCCAGCGTCTCGGCTGCAACTTCGTTGCCCTCGGCGTCGAACAGGCTACCCACCAGCACATGCTTGCCATCGGCGGTCACGTAAGCCGCCGCCGGCTGCTGGCCACCAACCATGCCGGCAAAGCCGCGCAGGCCGCCCGGCGCGTCGAATTCGGAGACCACCTCGAAGCCATGCTTCTCGATGCCCTTCAGGACAGCTGGCAACTCACCCTTCCTGGCGGCTGCCGTTGCCGAAGCCGTTGCCGGTGCAGCGGCACCCTTGCCCGGTGGGGTCTGTGCCTGGCTGCAGGCAGCCAGCGCCAGCATGGCCGGCAGCATCAGCGTATGCGCGATGCGCGGGGAAATCGACAACATGGAAACTCCGTAGTGGGATGCCAGCGCAGGCTACCGCAGCCGGCGCAGTTTGTGTTCAAGACCGGCCTGGGTCAGTTCGCCGAGATGCAGTTCCTGCAACCGCCCCTGCGCGTCGAAGAAGAGCGTGGAGGGGAAAGCCCGGACGTCCAGCGAGGTAGAGGCAGCCGATGACTCATCCAGCAGGACGTTGCCCAGCGAGATGTGTTCAGCGGCTAGAAAGGTCTGGACCTCGGCAAGGGTCTCGCCCTGGTTGAGGAAGACGAACTGGATATCGGCATGCTTCTGCTGGGCCGTCGCCAGTACCGGCATCTCCCGGCGACACGGGCCGCACCAGCTGGCCCACAGGTTCAGCACGAGCGGCCTGCCGTGAAACTGCTGCAGGTCAATCGCCCTGCCCTGCAGGTCGACTACCTGCAGTGTCGGCAGCGGCATCTGCTTTGCCTGCCAGTACGCGAGCCCCTGGCTTGCACCGCCCCACAGCAGCAGTCCGGCCAGCGCACCTGCCAGCACCGGCGCCCTCAACGCGCGATGCCTGCGCAGTCGCCACAGCGCCCAGGCAAATCCAGCGCCGATCACAACGGGCAGGTGATACCCACCATCGGCAATCTGCAGCACGCTCCAGGGAGCTTCACGATAAAGGCTGAAATGCGCGGCAACAAAGGACAGCCGGCCACACAGCAGGCCAACCAGCAGCATGTCCAGCACCATCCCGGCTGCAGGTGGCCGAGCCTGGCCAGGCTCAGCACGCGACCAGAACCGCGCAATGGCCATCGCCAGCAACAGGAAGATCAGGATCAACACCACCGGCATCGGCACCGGCCCAACACTCGACATCAGCTCACCCGCTCTCGCCTGCACAGACCCGCATGGTCAAAGCGTCGTGCCTGCGATGCAAGCACGACGCATCCAACAGCATTCATCAAGCGGCGTTGCGCCCCAGCTGCGTGCCTGGCGAGGCGCGCAGCCCTCGCAGACTGCCGGCCACGGCAGGCGTCAGCGGACGGTCGCGGCGTTTATTGCTGACGTGGCGACGATAGTTGGCGGGCGTCATGCCGACGATGCGCAGGAACAGCCGGCGGAATGCGCTCTGATCAGCGTAGCCCACCCCCCAGGCAACTTCGTCGATGCTGGCGCCCTGCTGCAGCAACGTCTGCGCCTTGGCCACGCGCAGTCGCTGGCAGTACTCGATGGGCCGCAGCCCGGTCGCCTTCAGGAAACGGCGTTGCAGGGTCCGCGGTTCCAGGCCGGAGATCTCACAGATTGCCCCCAGCGTCGCCCCACGTGCAGCCGTGGTATGCAGCCAGCGCTGCGCCTTCAGCACGTCACGGTCACCATGGGCGAAGTTGGCACTGAATCGCTCGAGATCCTGCTGGATCCCCACTGGCACCACTATCCCCAACTGCTGTGCCACCGCGCTGGCCACGCCCTGGCCGTGCAGCCGGTACAGCAGGCGCAGACCGAGGAAGCGCCAGGCCTGGGCCCCGCCCACGGTGAGCAGATCGCCATCATCGACGAGTGCACGCTCACTGGGTGCCCAGCTGCCGACCTGCACCTGCAGCGCCGGATGGCGGTTGAGGTCAGGGCCTGACACCGTGCGCCCCGTCAACAGACCCGCCCGTGCCAGCACACTGACCCCGTCACCTGCGGCGGCCAGCAGGCTGCCGCCGTCGTAGTGGGCCCGCAACCAGTCCAGCAGGACATCCTCGGCGCGCAGCGACGCACCGGAACTGACCTGGCCCGGCAAGGCGATCACTGCGGGAATTGCCGCGTCCAGCATTTCGGCACCGGCAATGCGATGCACGCCGGTATTGCTGGCAGGCACAATCCAGCGGGTGACCAGCACCCGCTTGCAGGGCCGTCGCTGCTGCTGCGCCAGACGATTGGCGACGTGCGCCATTTCGGCAAGCACCGATGCAGCCGACGGGTCGCCTCCGGGGTATTCAACCACCGCAACCTCGACGAATCCTTCGTTGCTGATTCCCTCCACTCCCCACCTCCTCTTCCGGTTCAGGCCGTCGAGCGGCCGGTTCAGGTTGAGGGTAGGAACTGCTTTGCCCCGGGGGCTATGAAGAAAGTTGCAAAGTGTGCTGAATGGGTGACGCAGGCAAAGCCTTGACTCTTGACCAGAGTCCAGGGATGACTATGCACGGCAGGTCCAGAGGAGTCCGCCGTGAACATTGGTCAGTTGGCACGCCAGGCCGGCGTCCCCATCGACACCGTCCGCTACTACGAACGTCAGCAGCTTCTGCCCACCGCGGCACGTACGGCAGGTGGCTATCGCATCTTCGGCGAGCAGGATCTGCGACGCCTGCGCTTCATCCGCCGGGCAAAGACTCTGGGCTTCAGCCTGGACGAGATCGGTGAACTGCTTTCCCTCAGCGATCATCCTCCGCAGGACATGGGCAGCGTGCGTGACACCGCGCGGATTCGACTGCAGGACATCGAACTGCGGATGGCCGAACTGCAGCGCATGCATGGCGCCCTCTCGCAACTGGTCGATGCCTGCCCCGGACATGGCGCGCTCGACCAGTGCCCGATCCTGGCCGCGCTGACCGGGGAAGACCGCTGAGCGCCTGACGTCTGCGTCGACACATGTGCTGCCTGGCAGGCGGAAATCGCCTCCGCGCCATCGCGCGCCATGTGTAGAAAAGTGCAACAAAGCGCTTGCCAACCCCCGGGGGCACAGCTATTATTTCGCTCCTCAGCGACGTGGGGCCATAGCTCAGCTGGGAGAGCGCCTGCATGGCATGCAGGAGGTCAGCGGTTCGATCCCGCTTGGCTCCACCACTTTCGACATTAGGCCGTCGAGAGTTCTACAACTTGAAGTTTTTCGTGCGTCCCCATCGTCTAGAGGCCTAGGACATCACCCTTTCACGGTGGCGACCGGGGTTCGAATCCCCGTGGGGACGCCACTCATCATGAACAACGAGGACCCGGCCGATAACCGGGTCTTTTTTGTTCACCGCCCACCGGCATTCAGGTTGTGGCGTCGGAACGCTCCTGCCCTTGTGGCAATGAACGATTCGATGAAAAAGCTTCAAAAAAAGCTTCCACAAATGTGAACAGGCAGGTATGATAGGCGGCTCGGTAACACGGGGCCATAGCTCAGCTGGGAGAGCGCCTGCATGGCATGCAGGAGGTCAGCGGTTCGATCCCGCTTGGCTCCACCAC